>JBFMBH010000012.1 GCA_040755095.1 Thermodesulfobacteriota bacterium | reverse complement strand
ATGACGATTGATGAGATGCGTGCCGCTGCCTGCCGCGGCGAGAGCAAGACGGATGCTGCCAAGGTGCGGGCCGGGGCACCTTATGTCTGGGACGGCAAGGACGAGGACGAACGACCCCTGACAGCCGAGGAGATGGCGGCTGGCATCAAGGCCCACCGGCGGCGGCGCGGCCGGCCGGCCGGCAGTGACAAGGAGTCCACGACGATCCGTTTCGATCGGGATATCCTGGACGCCTTCCGGGCCGGCGGACCGGGTTGGCAGACCCGGATCAACGCGGCGCTCCGCGACTGGCTCAAGACCCACTCCCCGGTGTGAGTTGCCCCGCCACTGGGCAGAGCCTCCCTACTCGTACGGCTGCATGGTCCAGACCCCGCAGGGGCAGGTGTCGGCGCAGAAGCCGCAGGCGATGCAGCGGGCGTCGTCGGAGACGTAGCGGTACTCGCTGCCGGCGCCCGGCTGGCGGCTGATGGCCTGGGTGGGGCAGATGGTCTCGCACAGGTGGCAGTCCCGGCAGGTGCCGCAGGACAGGCAGCGCTCCGCCTCGTCCTCCGGGGAGCCGGCCACTGGCGTCGGGCAGTAGTGGGCCAGGGTCAGGAGGTCCGGGGTCACAACCCTGGTCTTGAAGGGCTGCCACTCCCGGCCCTGGAGGGCGGTGATGATGTAGTCGGCGGTGCGCTTGCCGGCGCCCAGGGCGTTGGTGGCCAGGCCCGGCCGCTCCACGTCCCCCACCGCAAAGATCCTCTCGTCCGTGGTCCGACCGGCCTCGTCGGCCTTGATCCAGCCGCGGATGCACTCCACGGTCTCCGGCAGGAAGGGCAGGGCCGGCACGTCACCGATGGAGATGAAGACGGTATCCGCCGGGATGACCTCGCCGGAGGCCAGGACCACGCCTTGCTCGTTCACCTCCCGGGTGGTCACCGGCCAGCGGAAGGTGGCGCCCAGGGCCTCGGCCGCCGCTTTCTCCTTGCCGAAGGCCAGTGGCTTCTGGATATCGAGCAGCACCACGGACTCGGCGCCCAGGCGATAGGCCTCGCAGGCCACGTCGCAGCCGACGTTGCCGGCGCCGATGATGGCGACCCTTTTCCCCACCGCCATGGGTTGCTCGCTCTTGGCGCTCTTCAGGAAATCGAGGGCGGTGATCACCCGCTCCGAGCCCGGGAAGGGGATCCGGCGCGGCTCGTGGGCGCCCACCGCGATGATCACGAAGGCGTAGTCGCGTTTGAGCTCTTCCAGGCCTTCCCGGGTCATGCTGACCCCGAAGGAGACCTCGATGTTGGGCATGGTGAGGAAGCGGGCGATCTCCGCCTCCCAGACCGCCTTGGACAGGCGCTCCCAGGGGATGACCTGGGCGAGCTTGCCCCCCAGCTGCTGGTCCCGCTCGAAGATGTGGGCGGTGATGCCCGCCTGGGCCAGGTGCCAGGCAGCGCTCATCCCCGCCGGGCCGCCGCCGATGATCGCCACCCGCTGGCCGGTGGCCGGCAGGCAGGCCGGGGGCCGGCTGTCCTTCACCGCCCGGCCCAGCATGGCCACATCGATGCCCCGGTCGACCGCGGTGCGGGAGCAGTTCTGGACGCAGAGGTTGGGGCAGATGGCACCGCACACCGAGGCCGGCAGCGGGGTGTGCTGCAGGACCAGCTGGTAGGCCTCCTCGGTCTTGCCTTCCCGCATCAGCCGCAGCCGGTCGATGGTGGGGATATGCACCGGGCAGTAGAAGGTGCAGGGCGCCGCCAGGGCGGAGTTGGCCCAGAACGGCCGCCGGCGCCTCAGCTCCCCGGTCTCGATGGTGCCGATCGGGCTGCGGTCCAGGCCCGGCGCCAGATCCCGCAACGGATCGCCGCCAAAGGCCGGCTCCCAGATCCTGGTCCGGAAGGCGGCCATGGGCATGGGGCCGCTGAAATAGAGCGCCCGCTCGTGGGGCAAAATGGCGATGAGCATCTGCCACTCGGAGCGGACGCTCAGAGAGGCTAGAAGCTCCGGCCGGCCGATGGCCGCCAGATAGCCGGGCAGCTCGTTCATGAGCCACTGCCACTGGCTATCGTCCGGGGTGGCTAGGCGGACGTTGGTCCGGGAGAAGGAGCCGTCGGTCTGGCCCCGGAAGAAGATCCAGCCGCCCACCATGCCGACGCAGGGCCGGTAGCCCAGGACATTGGCTGGGTTCTTGGCCTCGACACCGCAGACCACCGCCACGCCGCCGCAGTTGAACTCGGCGAAGGTGTCCCCCACCGAGCCCAGCACCCACAGCTCCGGCCTGGTGTAGTCCGGATTCCACTTGGTCATGGTCAGGCCGCGGGCGCCGATGGAGCCCCGGATCATCAGCCGGCCCTGGGCCATGGCATTGCCGACCCCGTTGGTGGCATCCCCCAGGACGACCACATCGGCACCGATGTTGAGGTAGCCGACGTCGTCCGAGGCCGGGCCTTCGCAGACGATGGTGGTGCCGGGCTGGCCCATGGAGCCCAGGCGCTGGCCCACCGGGCCCCGCACCCGGATGGACACCTGGCCGCGATCAACCGGCATCCGGCCACCGACGTTATGCTGGCCGTAGGTCTCCAGGATCAGGCTGCTGGTGCGAAGGGCGGCCGCCTGGACCAGCTCGTCGAATTCCTTCGAGCCCAGGCGGCGGCCCTGGCTGTCGCGGCCGGCCACAATGACCGGCTGATGGGTGATCTCGCTCACGGTATTCAGGCTCCTTGCGGCGCGCTGGCAGCAGGGTAAAGGTCAGCAGACGTAGCGGATGGCCAGCCGCTTGGCTACCGCCTCGTCGTCGATGCCCAGGGCGTCGGACATGCCGATGGGCAGGCTCTGGGAGCGGCCGAGGGGCGCCATGATCTTCTTGATCTCGGTGCGGATGCCGCCAAAGACATCCACCACCCGCTGGGCGACGTCGTCCGGATCCAGCCGGCGGTAAAGCTTGGGGTTCTGGCTGGTGATGCCCTTGGGGCACAGGCCGATGTTGCAGACGTTGCAGCGGTTCCGCTCGCTGCCCAGACAGCCGGCCGCTGCCTGCATGATGTACTTGCCGAGATGGACCCCGGAGGCGCCCAGCATGATGAGGGCCATGCCGTTCTGGGCCACGTTGCCGTTCTTGCCCACCCCGCCGGCGGCAAAGAGCGGGATCTCGTTCTGGCGGCCCTGGGCCACCAGGTCGAGATAGCACTCCCGCAGGTTCGAGGCGATGGGGTGGCCGGTGGCGTCCATGCTGACGTTGTAGGCAGCGCCGGTGCCGCCGTCGATGCCGTCGATGAGAAGGCCGGCGGCGTACGGGTTGCGCACCAGGTTGTTGAGCACCGATTTCGCCGAGGTGGAGCCGGAGATCTTGGGATAGACCGGCACCCGGAAGCCCCAGGCCATCGACATGGTCTGGATCATCTTCATGACGCTCTCCTCGATGGAGTAAAGCGTCTGGTGCACCGGCGGGCTGGGCAGGTCCACCCTCTCCGGCACGCCCCGCAGGCGGGCGATGAGCTTCGAGACCTTGAACCACATGAGCAGCCCGCCGTCGCCGGGCTTGGCGCCCTGGCCGTACTTGATCTCGATGGCCGCCGGGTCGCACTGCATCTGCGGGATGGCCCGGATGATCTCGTCCCAGCCGAAATAGCCGGAGGCGATCTGCAGGATGATGTACTTCAAAAAGGGGCTCCTGAGCACCCAGGGCGGGCAGCCGCCCTCACCGGTGGCCATCACCACCGGGATCTTCAGCACCTCGTTGAGATACGCCACCCCCTGCAGCAGCCCCAGCCACATGTTGGGGGACAGGGCGCCGAAGGACATGGAGCCGATGATGAAGGGGAAGATCTCCCGGGTGGGGGGAATCCACTCGCCCTTGGCGTGGCGGCGCAGAAACTCCTCCGGGGAGAGGATGCGGCCCAGGATGGTGTTCAGGAAGAACTCGTGCCGGCCGGCATCCAGGGCCGGGTCGGTGAGCATGGAGATGCGGGTGAAGACGATGCGGTCGAGAAGGCTCTCCCGGACGTTCCGGCGGCCGCCCCGCTTCCAGGCATCCATCTTCTGGTGGATGTGGAACCGGGCCCGCTCGTCGTTGGCATTGGGCCGGGGGCCGATGGCCTCGTTGGGGCAGACCATGGAGCACATGCCGCAGCCGATGCAGCGGCGGCTCAGCTCAGTGCGCTGGCGGATCCCGACGAAGGTGCGGAAGGTGGAGCCCCGCTCCTTTTTGAGGAGATCCAGGTTGGGCAGCCGCTGGCGCCGGTAGGTGAGATGGATCGCCTCCACCGGGCAGACCGAGGTGCAGCGGCCGCACAGGGTGCAGCGGTCCTCCCGGTGATCGATGATCCAGGGCAGGTCGTGGTAGGTCAGGCTGCTTGGGGTAGTGGCAACGGCTGCAACTGCGACCATATCGCATACTCCTGGCGGTGGGGCGGAACCACCACCGTATTCTCCCGCATGGGCTGGAAGTCAAGGGAACGATCCCGGTCCGGGATCATGGCATCGACACCGCACATTTCCGAGGCCAGGGCCCACTCACCGGGCTTGCCGCCAATGGTGGCTGGCCGCAGCTTCTTGTGGTCCATGACCAGGAGCACCGTCTCGTCCGGCAGGGAGCCCATGACGCAGTTGGGGCCGTCGATGATGAGGCGGCGGCAGGCGGTGCGCAGACCCTTCAGGAAGGCGCCCTGGGGGTGGCTGTCCAGCTCCTCGGTCTTCAAGGGGGTGATGACGTGCTTGTACGCCTCCAGAGGCAAGCCCAGGCGCCGCAGGGTGTAGTGGAGGATGTGGGTGAAGACCTCGGAGTCGCTCTGGTAGCCGATATAGCCGGGATACTGCGAGCCGGACAGATACTCCTTGATGGGCACAAAGGCGGTGTTCTCGCCATTGGTCATGGTGGCGATGCCCTGGATGAAGAAGGGGTGGCAGGCGTAGAGGTTGATGCCGTAGTTGGTGTTCTGCCGGCCCTGGGCCATGACCACCCGCGCCTTGATGCGGTCGTCGGCCAGCCCCAGCGCGGCGCCTACTTGCAAAGGCCAGCCCACCTCTTTGATCATCACCACGTCCGGCCAGAAGGAGAAGGCGGTGAGGTCATTGCCGTGGGCCTCGCCGTCCTGGCGCAAGCCCACCCGGGTGAGCATGAGCTCATCCGCCACCGCCTCTTTCGGCAGGCCCTTCCAGGAAGCCGGCGGGCTGTACACCCGGACGAAGTACTTGTGGCGGTCCCGGGCCTCGATCAGGCCGGGCCGCAGATCGAACTCGTGGTCGTACTTGAGGGCAAAGCCCTTGGCCTGCATGCGCTCGTCCAGCCGGTGCAGGGCGGCCTCGGAATGGGCGATACCGGAGAGGATCGGCGCGTCGGCCTGGTAGTTGTAGTCGGCGAAGCGGACGCCCCGGAGCAGCAGCCCGAGGCCGCTGCCGTCATAGCCCTCCTGCATGGCCTCCATGGCGGTGAGCACCCCATGGGGGCCGAAGGGCTCGGAGGCAGTCTTCATGGCGAGACGACACATGGTGATTCTCCTGACGGGGGATGCGGCGGGGCCAAAAAGTCAAACCACATAGCGTGCCACGGTTGTAAAGTCAAGGGAAAAGCCGAGGGCAACGACTCAGAAGTCGCCGACGAAGGCCTTGACCTCCTGCATGGAGAAGACCGGACCGTCCTTGCAGACATAGATCGGCCCGATGTTGCAGCGGCCGCACTTGCCCAGGCCGCACTTCATCCGCATCTCCAGGGTGGTGAGCACCTGCTCGTCGGTGAAGCCGAGCCGGTCCAGGGTCTGGAGGGTGAACTTGATCATGATCGGCGGGCCGCAGACCAGGACCGCGGCATTGGCCGGCGACGGATGCATCTCCTCCACCACCTTGGGGATGAGGCCCACCCGGCCGGACCAGCCCGGCGCCTCGCCGCCGGGGTCCACGGTGAGCACCACCTGCACCTCCTTCTCCTGCTGCCAGGCTCTCGCCTGCTCCACGAACAGCACGTCGGCGACGCTGCGGGCGCCGTTCACCACCAGCAGCGGGCCGAAATCCTGGCGATGGGCCAGGGCATACTGCAACGGCGCCCGCAAGGGGGCAAAGCCGATGCCGCCGCCGATGAAGATGAGGCCCTTGCCCCGCAGCTGCTCGATGGGGAACGGCCGGCCGAAGGGGCCGCGCACCCCCACCGTGGCGCCGGGCAGGAGGCGGTGCAGCTCCCGGGTCACCAGCCCGGCCCGGCGGATGGTGGACTGGAAGACCGGCTCGCCGGTGGGAGCGGAGGAGATGGAGAAGGGCGCCTCGCCGGCGCCCGGGATGGACAGCTCGAAGAACTGGCCGGGGGCGTAGCAAAACTCGCCATCCACCCGGAAATGGAAGGTCTTGACATCCGGGGTCTCCCGGACGATCGCCTCGATGGTCGCCTGTCTGGGCTGGTAGAGATCCATGGCCGGTGTCATTCCTTGGCGGCGGCCGCTTCCAGAGCCGCCAGCGCCGCGACGAGGTCCAGGCCTGCCGGGCAGTTGGCCACGCAACGGCCGCAGCCGACGCAGCCTCTCCTCCCCACGGTGCGCACCAGATAATCGAACTTGTGGAGGATCCGGTTGCGCAGGCGGATGGCGGGACTCTTGCGGGGGTTCTCCCCGGAGGTCATGAGGGTGAAGTCCGGAAAGGCGCAGCAGTCCCAGAAGACCACCTTGCCGGTCCGCTCGTCGGCGATGTCGAAGCAGTGGCAGGTGGGGCAGAGGAAGGAGCAGACGCCGCAGGACAGGCAGCCGCGGCTCAGATCCTCCCAGAGCGGGCTGTCGAAGAGCGCCGCCAGGGTGGCCGGCAGCGGCGCCGCAGCTTGCCCCTCCTCCTCGCAGGCGCGGACAAAGGCGGCGCCCGCGTCCAGCTGCTCGGCCGTCGGCGGCTCGCCGGCTCCGGCCAGAAGCTCTGCCCCCCGGCCGGTGCCCGCCGTGGCCAGATGACCGCCAGCCACCGGCACCAGCAGAAGATCGGCGCCGGAGCGGTCGGCCGGATGGCTGCCCACCCGGGTGCAAAAGCAGGTGTCCGCTGCCTGGGGACAGGCGAAGGCGACGGTGGTCAAGGCCAGCCGCCGCTGGTGGTACACCGGATCCGCCGGCTCCTGCAGAAAGACCCGGTCGATGAGATCGAGGGCCTGCAGCTCGCAGGGCCGGGCGCCCCAGAGGATGGCCGGCACCACTGTCGTGTCGCCTACCGCCCGCCGGGGCGGGAAGACCAGACCCTTGGCCGGGGTCTTGGGCAGCAGGAGGTCGGCCTGCCAGTCGCCAGCGCCGGTCAAGGGCGCAAAGACGGTGTTGGCGCCCCGCTGGCAGGGCCCCACCACCGGCTGGCCGGCGATCAGCCGGTCCAGCCAGCTCCTCAGGGACGCCGGCGAGAAGAATCGTTCTTGCGGGCTCATCGGATGAAATCCACCTGGTCGTCCATGGCAAAGGCGGCGAGAGGGTTCTTCACCTGCGGGTCAGCGGAGACCCGGTGGCCGAACAGCTCCTGCACCACCTGGGAGGCCTTCCGGGCCAGGGTGAGGAGCGGGATCTGCATCGGGCAGACCCGCTGGCACTCCCGGCAGCCAGCGCAGCGGCCAGCCAGATGGTAGGCGCGGATGAGGTGGAAATAGAGGCTCGACTCCGCCGAGGGCGCCGGCGAGGTCCAGGCCGGCCGCCGCGAGTCCGCGAAGCAGGTCTTGCAGTAGCAGGACGGGCAGGCGCTCCGGCAGGCATAGCAGCGCAGGCAGCTGCCGAACTGCTCCCGCCAGAAGGCGTACCGGGCTGGTCGCGGCAGGGCGTCGATCGCGGCGACGTCGGCGAAGGTCTCGTCCGGCACCGCGGCCGGCCGGGCGCCCACCACCAGATCAGCGGCCTGGGTGAGACCGACCGCCTCCTGGACCCGGCCGGGGCGCAGCGATTCCGACCCGCCGGCCGCCGGCTCCGGAAAGCCCAGGCCCACCAGGACGATCGACTGGCGCTGGAGCTGGTTTTCCCGCACCAGGTTGATGGCGGTCAAAAGATCGCTGCCCTTGCCCACCAGGGCAGTGGTGCCGTGGCGCTCCACGGTCGATTTCAGATGGCAGGCCAGGTTGGGGGCATCCCCCTGGAAGGCCACCAGCTCCTCCAGCGCTTCCGGGCCGGTCGCCACCAGCAAGGCGGTCCCGGGGCGGCCGCCGGGCCGCCGGCGGTGGCCGAGGAGCGCCTGCACCCGGCCCGTGGCCAGGAGATCCCGGGCGGTCTGCCGCAGGGCGGCGGTCAGCTCCGGGTCCTCCCGGGGCGGGACCCGGTCTCCGGATGCTGCCGGCAGGGGGGCGGCCGCGGTTTGTCCGGCCGCTCTGGCCTCGTCCCGGGCCGCGGTCACTGCGCCGGCGACCTCGTTCACCACCTCGGCCCATTTCTTCCCCTCCGAGGCGGAGACCCAGCTCATCTGCAGGCGCCGCGGATCGAGGCCGACGAACTCCATGAGCGAGCGCACCACCGCGAAGCGGCGGCGGGCGAAGTAGTTGCCATCCGAATAGTGGCAGTCGCCGGGGTGGCAGCCGGAGATGAGGACGCCGTCGGCACCGTCCTGGAGGGCCTTGAGGGCCAAGAGCGGATCCATGCGGCCGGAGCAGGGCAGCCGGACGATGCGGATCGACGCGTCGTACTGGAAGCGGGACACCCCGGCCAGGTCGGCGCCGGCGTACGAGCACCAGTTGCACAAGAAGCCGATCAGCTTGATGGGGCCAGGTTGAAGGCTCATGGGGATTGGAGCTCCTCTGCCAGAAAGGCGCCGATGGCCGAGGCCAGCTCCTCGTTGGAGAAGCCGCCCAGGTCAGGGGCTCCGGAGCGGCAGGCCGCGGCGCAGATGCCGCAGCCCTTGCACAGGGCCTGGTTCACCACCGCCACCCCCTTCTTGTCGTCCATGGCGATGGCGCGGTAGGGACAAGCCTCCACGCACTGCCGGCAGCCGTTGCACAGCCGGGGGTTGATGACCGAGGTCTTGCCCTCCACCAGGACCACGCTCTTGCCGAGGAGGGTGGCGGCCCGGGTCGCCGCCGCATCCGCCTGGCGGATGGTGTCGGCGATGCCCTTCGGGCCCTGGGCCAGGCCACAGAGGAAGATGCCGTCGGTGGCGAAATCCACCGGCCGCAGCTTGACGTGGGCCTCCAGGAAGAAGCGGTCCTGATCCAGGGGCACCTTGAGGAGCGGGCCCAGCCAGGCGTTGTCCGGGTTGGGGGCCAGGGGCTGGCTGAGGACCACCGTGTCGGCGGCCAGGGTCAAGGTCTCGCCGAAGGTGGCGTCGGCGACCGTCACCTGCAGCTCTTCTCCCTGCCGCTCCACCTGCGGCGGCGATCCGTCCGGGAAGCGGATGAAGAGGACGCCCCGCCGCCGGGCCTCCTCGAAGAGCAGCTCGTCCTTGCCGGCGCTCCGGAGCTCCCGGAAAAGGATGGTGACGTCCAGGCTCGGGAAACGCTCCTTGAGGCGGATAGCGTTTCTGAGGGCCTGGGGGCAGCAGACCACCGAGCAGTACGGCCGCTCCGGGGTGCGGGAGCCGACGCAGAGGATCATCACCAGCCTATCCAGGAGGCGCAGATCCGGGTGGCTGCCGGCCAGGCGCCTTTCGAGATCGTCCTGGGTGAGGACATAGGGGTCCCGGTCCAGGCCGTATTCGGCCGGCCGCGGCCGCTCGCCGCCGGTGGCCACCACGGTGATGCCGTGGCTGATCTCCTGGTCGCCCTCCGGCGTGGCGATCCGGGAGCGGAAGTTGCCCAGATAGCCGCTCACCTCCGCAAGGCGGCTGGCCAGGTGCAGGTGCACCCGGGGGCTCATCGCCAGCTCCCGCTCCAGCCGGTCGAGGAAGTCCCGGGTGCGGCCGCCGGAGGGCAGAAAGGGCACCTCCCGCAGGAGGCCCCCCAAACGTTCCTGGCGCTCCACCAGGTCCACGGCGAAGCCCAGCCGGGCCAGGCTGCGCGCCGCCTCCATGCCCGCCAGGCCGCCGCCCAGGACCAGGGCCCGGTCGGTGATGGCCAGGGGGATCTCGCCCAGGGGCTCCCGGACCCGCACCCGGGAGACCGCCATCCGCACCAGCTCCCGGGACTTGGTGGTGGCATCCCTGGCCACCCGGCTGTGCACCCAGGAGCACTGGTCCCGGATGTTGGCCATCTCGAAGAGATAGGGGTTGAGTCCCGCCTCCTTCAGGGTTGCCTGGAAGAGACCCTCGTGGGTGCGGGGGCTGCAGGCCGCCACCACGATGCGGTTGAGATCGTGCTCCCGGATCGCCGTGCGGATCCTGGCCTGGGCATCGTCGGAGCAGGTGTAGGTGAGGTGGGCGGCAAAAAGGACGTTGGGCAGGGTGGCGGCGTAGCTCGCCACGTCGGCCACATCGACGGTGGCGGCAATGTTCTTGCCGCAATGGCAGACGAAGACCCCCACCCGGGGCTCGTCGGCGAACAGGGACCGCGGCGGGGTGATGGGCGCCGGCGCAGGCCGCTCGCCCCGCTCCGGGTAGACGAACTGGGCGGCCGCGCCGCTGGCCTCCATGACCGTGGCCGGGATGTCCTTGGGCCCGGACAGGGTGCCGCAGACGAAGACTCCGGGCCGGGAGGTGGCGAGCGGCGTGGTCTCGTCGGTCTGCACGAAGCCGAAGGGATCGAGGGCGACGCCGATGCGCCGGCACAGCTCCTGGACCCGGGGGCTGATGGCCAGGCCCAGGGAGAGGACCACCAGGTCGAAGGCCTCCTGGCGGCGGCCGCCAGCAGTCGTCTCGTAAGAGACCAGGAGCCGGCCGTCCGCGGCCCGCCGCTCCACATGGCTCACCCGGGAGCGCACGTAGCGCACCCCGTACTCCTCCTGGGCCCGGGCCACGTAGCGGTCGAAGCCCTTGCCCGGGGTGCGCAGCTCCATGAAGAAGATGGTGACCTCGGCCTCCGGGGCATGCTCCCGGGAGATGATGGCGTCCTTGGTGGCCTGCATGCAGCAGATGGAGGAGCAGTAGCGGCCGCCGGTCTGCTGCTGGCGGGAGCCGATGCACTGGAGGAAGGCGATCTTCTGCGGATGGCCGCCGGTGGATGGCCGCCGGATCTCGCCCCCCCAGGGTCCGGAGGCGGACAGGATCCGCTCGTACTCGATGCTGGTGACCACATCCGGGTAGAGGCGGTAGCCGAACTGGGGCAGCAGCCGGGCATCGAAGGGATTGGCGCCCATGGCCAGGATCACCCCGGCCACCTGGAGCTCTTCGGTCTGTTCGGTCTGGGAGAAGTCGATGGCCCCGGCCTCGCAGGCCTCGACGCACTTGCCGCACACCTTCTCCCCGTGCTGGAGGCGCAGGCAGGTGGCGGCATCGATGACCGCCTTCTTGGGCACTGCCTGGGCAAAGGGGATGCGGATGTTGGCGGTCTCGGCCAGGCCCTCGTTGTACCGGTCCGGGATCCTGACCGGGCAGGCCTCGGAGCACAGACCGCAGCCGATGCACCGCTCCTCGTCCACGTAGCGGGGCCGGCGGCGGATGCGGGCGGTGAAGGCCCCGGCCTCGCCCTCCAGAACCAGGAGGTCGCTGCTGGTGAGAAGGGAGATATTGGGGTGGCGGGCCACCTCCACCAGCTTGGGGGAGAGGATGCACAAGGCGCAGTCGTTGGTGGGGAAGGTCTTGTCCAGCTGGGCCATGCGGCCGCCGATGCTGGGGCCGGCCTCCAGGAGGTAGACCCGGCGGCCGGCGGCGGCCACGTCCAGGGCCGCCTGCATGCCGGCAATGCCGCCGCCCACCACCAGAATGGCGGCTGGGCTCGGGGAAGGGGAGACAGGCGCGGTCATCGGCTCACTCTCCTGCCGCCGTTGCCTTCCTGACCAGCTCGGCCGGCTCCGGCGGCGCCTCCTCCTGCCGGTGGGCGGCAAGCTCGGCGAACACCCGGGTGCGCAAGGCCTCGATCTCCTGCTCAGCCTGGTGCAAGGCGGCCACGAACCGTGGCGTCACCCGGCCCTGCTCCTGGGCCAGGCCCTGGAGGATGCGCATGATGGTGGTGAAGGAGACGCCCTGGGGGCAGTGCACGGCGCAACGGAAGCACTGGTGGCACAGCCAGATCGCCGGGTCGTCCAGGACCTCCGTGCCCCGGCCCAGGAGGATCTGCCGGATGATGCGCCGGGGATTGAAGGTCTCCGTGACCTCGGCCACCGGACAGGCCAGGGTGCAGGTGCCGCAGGCGAAGCACAGCGACAGATGCTCGCCCCCCGGCCGGGCCATGATCTCCTGCGCCAGCTTCCGGCCGGCAGCTCCATGCTGGACAACGTTCTGGTCGGGATGGCCCATGGCTTACTCCTCCACGCTTGCCAGCTCCCGCTCGGCAAAGACCGTCACCGGCAGGGGCTCGTCCAGGGCCCGGCCAGCCTGGTAGCCGAACTGATCCTGGACCTTCTTGCGGAGCACGCTGTAGATGCGGCCCAGCGGGATCTGGTTGGGGCAGACGGCCTCGCAGATGCCGCAGCCGACGCAGGAGGTGAGCATGTGGCTCATCCGGGTGAGATGGAACAAGACGACGTCGGTGGGCAGGCTGAGGCTGCCCTTGCGGGTCGCCCAGGCCAGATAGCGCTCCGAGTCGTAGCCCAGCTTGGCCGGCACGAACACGCATTCCGGACAGTAGCAGATCGGGCAGAGGTTCCGGCAGTTGTAGCAGCGGCTGCAGCGGCCGAGGTGCTCCAGAAGATCCGTGGCGCTGGCCTGCGCCAGCCGGTCGGTGGCGGCCTGGGCCAGGGCCGCCAGGGCCGGGGGGCGACCGGCCGGCGCCGGCGTCTCGGCCAGGCCCAGGCCGGAGACAGCCTGCGCCCCGGCCCCGGTCCTGGCCTCCACCAGAAGCGGGCCGCCGGCGGCAACCCCAATGGCCAGAAGCACCAGATCCGCCACCGGCGGGGTCCGCTCCGCACACAGCCGGCAGGCGGAGCGCATCGCCCCTTCGGCCAGGGGCTCGGTCATGAGGCGCTGGGACAGGCCCTGGCCGCCTTCGGTCAGCGTGGTCACCGGCATGGTGCCCAGACAGTCGGCACCCACCAGGAGGCAGTTGGCAAGGTTGGCCTGCTTGAGCTTGGCCAGCTCCACCAAAGCCCGCATCTCGCAGGAGCGGAGCACCAGGGCCACCGGCTGGGACAGGCCCTGGCGGCTCAGCTCCGCCAGCTGCTCGGCGGCGTTTCGGAGCATCACCGGCGCGAAGGGGTCCGCCTGGGCCAGGAGGGCCGGGGCGGTGAGCAGCTGGTAGCTGGCGCAGCGGTCCGAGGTCCAGACCGGCACCGCCACGCCGGTGACGACCCCTTTTTCCAGCAGCTGGGCCAGGAAGCGGGCGGCTTTGGCCGGGTACGAGGCGGCATCGCCGGCAAAGGCGAGGACCTGGGGCAGGGAGGAAGACGGCTGGGGCTCGGCGGCGCTCATGCGGCGGCCTCCTGGACCGGCTGGGGTGACCGGGGCAGGCTCGGCCCGGCCAGCGGGTTGGGGCCCATGGCCCGGATCCGGGTGGTGAATTCCTGCATGGTCCGGGCAAAGAGCTGGCCCTCGCTGGCGCTGATCCAGCGCAGCATCAGCCGCTCGTTCTCCAGCCCCACCCCCGCCAGAATGGTCTTCAAGGTGGCGATCCGGCGGCGGGCCTTGTAGTTGCCCGACAGGTAGTGGCAGTCGCCGGGATGGCAGCCGCCGATGAAGACGCCGTCCGCCCCCTCGCTCAACGCGCGCAGGATGTACACCGGATCGATGGCCCCGCTGCACATGAGGCGGATGATGCGGATGTTGGGCGGATACTGCAGCCGGGCGGTGCCGGCCAGGTCAGCGCCGGCATAGGTGCACCAGTTGCAGACAAAGGCGATGATGCGGGGCTCGAAGGGTTCGCTCATGGGGAATCCTGTATCTGTGACCTCATCTGGTGGTCAAACTTTCCCGAATGGGGGCTCCTCCTGATCCTTCTCTTCTACCCCAGCGCCGCATCGATCTGGGCCAGGATCTGGCCGCTTTCAAAGCCGATGTGCTGGGTGGCCGAGTTGGGACAGACGGCGGCGCAGGCGCCACAGCCCTGGCAGAGGACCTCGATCACCTGGGCGCGGCCGGTCTCCTCGTCCACGAACCGGGCCTCGTAGGGGCAGGCCCGCACGCACAGGCCGCAGCCGGAGCAGGCCTTGGGCGTGACCGCCACGGGTCGGCCCTTGGCCTGGATGGCCTCCTTGCCCAGGAGGGTGGCGGCCTTGGCCGCCGCGCCCCGGGCCTGGGAGATGGACTCGGTGAGGTCCTTGGGCGAGTGGGCAAGCCCGGCCAGGAAGATGCCGTCGGTGGCGAACTCCAGGGGCCGCAGCTTGGCGTGGGCCTCCAGGAAGAAGCCATCGGCATCCAGGGGCGCCTTCAGCACCTGGGAGAGGGCGGCGTTGTCTCCGGCCGCGATGCCCAGGCTCAACACCACCCGGTCGGCAGGGATGGTCAGGGGCTCGGCCAGGAGCGCATCCTCCACCTCGACCACCAGGCCCTTGCCCTCCTGGCGCACCTGGGGCGGCCGGTCATCCGCGAAGCGAACAAAGAGCACCCCGGCCCGCCGGGCCTCCTGGTAGTACTGCTCCCGGAAGCCGTAGGTCCGGATGTCCCGGTAGAGGACCGTCACCTGGGCCTTGGGATTGGCAGCCTTGACGGCCAGGGCATTCTTCACCGCCTGGGTGCAGCAGATCCGGGAGCAGTACGGGTGGCTGGCGCTGCGGGAGCCGGCGCACTGGATCATGACCAGGCCCTTCATCTTCCTGGCCTCGCCCGCCGCCAGAGCCTCCTCCAGCTGGCGTTGGCTGATCACACCCGGCAGGCGGCCATAGCCATAAGCGTCGGTGGTTATCTCCCGGCCGCCGCTGGCCACAATCACCGCCCCCACGGCGATGGGCTCCTCGGCACCGGCGAGCAGGGCCTGGTAGTTGCCGATGTAGCCGGAAAGCCTGGCCAGGGTTTTTCCCAGGTGGAGGGTGATCCGGGGGTGCTGCCCGACCCGCTCCACCAGAGAGGCGAGGTGGGCCTGCACGTCCTGGCCGTCGATGGTGGTCCGGATATGCCGGGCCTGGCCGCCCAGGGTGGTGGTCCGCTCCACCAGATGCACCCCGTAGCCCTGGTCGGCCAGGGACAGGGCGGCGGTGAGGCCGGTCACCCCGCCGCCCACCACCAGGCCCACCGGCTGCACCGGGAAGGACTGTTTGACCACCGGCCGCAAGGTGCGCACCCGGGCCAGCCCCATGGCCAGGAGGCTTTTCGCCTTGTTGGTGGCGATCTCCCGGTTGCCGGGGTGGACCCAAGAGACCTGCTCCCTGAGGGAGACGAATTCGAAGAGGAAGGGGTTCAGGCCCTTCTCGTGGATGGTATTCTGGAACAGGGATTCGTGGGTGCGGGGCGTGCACGAGGCCACCAGCACCCGGTTGAGGCGGTGCTCCTCGATCTTGGCCTTGATGATCTCCTGGGTGTCCTGGGAGCAGGTGTAGAGATTGTGCTCCGCGTGCACCACCCCGGGGAAGCGGCGGGCATAGGCCGCCACCTCCTGGACATTGACGACGCCGCCGATGTTGATGCCGCAGGCGCAGACAAAGACGCCGATCCGGGCGTCCTGGTCAGCCACGTCCAGGTCCGGCGGGAACTCCTTGCGGCTGACCAGAGAGCCGCGGGCGCCGGCCAAAAGCTCGGCCACCGCCCCGGCAGCCGCCGAGGCCCGGGCTACCGTCTCCGGGATGTCCATGGGCTCGGTGGCGGCGCCAGCAGCGAAGATGCCCGGCTGCTCCGTCTGCTCCTTGGCGAAGGGCCGGGTGGCCAGGAAGCCTTCCTTCCCCAGGGCGGCGCCGGTGATGCGGCTGACCTCCGGCATGGTCTTGGCCGGCCGCATGCCCACCGCCAGCACCACCATGTCAAAGGCCTCGGTATGGACCCGGCCGTCCTCGCCCAGGACCCGCACCTCGACGTCGCCGTTCTCAAGAGGGGTAAGCGACGGCACCCGCTGGCGCCGGAACCGGACCCCATACTCGCCCGCCGCCCGCTGGTAGTACTTCTCGAAGCCCTTGCCGAAGGCCCGCATGTCCATGAAAAAGACGTGGCACTCCAGGGGCTCCCGGGAGTGCTCCTTGGCGATCACCGCCTCCTTGACCGCGTACATGCAGCACACCGACGAGCAGTAGGTGCAGCCGATGGACGGGTCCCGGGAGCCCATGCACTGGAGAAAGGCGATCCGCTTCGGCTCCCGGTGGTCCGAGGGCCGGATCAGGTGGCCGCCGTAGGGGCCGGAGGCGGAGAGGATCCGCTCGAATTCCGGGCTGGTGAGGATGTTGGGGCTCCGGCCGTAGGCATAGGCCCGCTTCTCTTCGGGATGCCACTTCTCGAAGCCTGGGGACAGAAGGACGGCGCCAGCCTGCACCGCGATGAGCCGGTCGGTGTCCCCATGATTGACCGCCTGGCGCTTGCAGGTGGCCACGCACTGCAGGCACTCCGAGCAGCCACCGCAGTTGAGACAGCGGTCCGCCTCGGCCCGGGCCTCCTCCTCGGTGAAGGCCCGCTCGATCTCCCGCCAGTCCTGCACCCGGTCGCTCGCCGCCGCCACGGCCGGCTCGATCCGCGGCCGCCGCAGCCGGTAATCGGCCCGGATCCGGGCGGTCTCGATATCCACCGGTGCCCGGCCGGCGGCCAGATCCTGGCCGGAGAAAAGGCGGCTGATGGACTCGGCCACGGCCCGGCCCTGGCCCACCGCGCCCACCACCGAGGCCGGGCCGGTGACCACGTCGCCAGCGGCAAAGATGTTCGGCTGGCTGCTCTGGAAGGTGATGGGGTCGACCTGGATGCGGCCGCGGCCATCCCGGGCCACCAGGCCTTCGAAGGCCTGGGTGTCCAGGCCTTGGCCCACGGCCAGAATCACCGTCTCCGCGGCCAGGATCTCCTCGGTGCCCGGAGCCAGGGACGGCTTGAAGGCGCCGGTGGCGTCGAAGACCGCGTTGCAGGCCAGGGTCTCCAGGCCGGCCACGCGGCCCTCCTCCACCACGACCCTTTTCGGCCCCCGGGAGGTGTGGAAGATCACCCCCTCCTCCAGGGCCTCTTCCTGCTCCCATTTGTGGGCTGGCATCTGCCGCCGGGCCTCCAGACAGACCAGATGCACCTCCCTGGCGCCCAGGCGCCGGGCGGAGCGGGCCACATCCATGGCCACGTTGCCGCCGCCCACCACCACCACCCGCCGGCCCACCGTCACCGCCTCGCCCAGGTTGATCCGGCGCAGGAAGCTGATCGCCTCCAGGCAGTCCGGGTGCTCGGCCCCGGGCAGGGGGATCTTGTGGCCCCGGTGGGCGCCAATGGCGATGACCGCTGCAACAAACTCGCCGGCCAGAAGCTCGGCAAGTCTGGCGGCGTCCACCCGGACCCCCAGCTCCAGCTCGGCTCCCAGCTCCAGGACCCGGCCCACCTCACCCTGGACCAGGCTGCGGGGCAGCCGGTAGCTGGGAATGCCCAGGGCCATCATGCCGCCCGGCACCGGTGCGGCGTCGAAGATCTTCACCGGGAAGCCCCGGCCCAGGAGTTCCTTGGCGACGGTCAGCCCGGCCGGGCCGGCACCGATGATGGCGATCCGCTCCGGCCGCTTCTCCGGGGGGGCCGGCACCAGGGCCGGCAGCGGCCCGCCAGCCGCCAGCTGGTCCGCCACGAAGCGCTTGAGGTTGCGGATGGAGATGGCCTGGTCCAGGTCCTTGCGGTTGCAGGCCAGCTCGCAGGGGTGATGGCAGGCGCGGCCGCAGATGCCAGGGAACGGCAAGGCCGCGGTGATCAGCCGATAGGCCTCGGCATACTTGCCGGCCCGAATCAGGGCCACGTAGCCGTGGATGTTGATGCCCGCAGGACAGGCCGTCCGGCAGGGGGAGACCCCCCGCTTGTCGATGGCAAAGGCGTTGGGGATGGCCTGGGGATAGCGGCGATAGATGGCCCGCCGGGGGGCGAGGCCCTCGTCGTGCTCGCTCTTCAGGACCACCGGGCAGCTGGTCTCGCACTCGCCGCAGCCGTTGCAGCGGCTGGGGTCCACGCAGGTGGCCCGGCGGCGGATCGTGACCGCGAAGTTGCCGGGCGTGCCGGTGACCGCCTCGACCTGGGCATTGATGAGGATCTCGATGTTGGGATGGCGGCCGGTCTCCACCAGCTTGGGCGCCAGGATGCACATGGCGCAGTCGTTGGTGGGGAAGGTCTTGTCCAGCTGGGGCACCACACCGCCGATGGCGGGCTTCTCCTCCACCAGATAGACCTTGAAGCCCATCTCGGCGAGATCGAGGCTGGCCTGCATGCCGGCGATGCCGGCCCCGACCACCACCACGGCGCCGACCGGCTTTCCTTCTTCGTGGCTCATGGCATCCGAGGCTCGTTCTTCCTTGGTTGGGTCTGCTTGTTCAGGATGGACGGTATGGACCGTATGGACATCATGGACGGTATGGACCTGGGCCCCTGGTCCATGGGGTCCATCTTGTCCATAGCGTCCATCCCGTCCGCCCACTGCCCGGCCAGCGCCGCATCACGCCAACACCAGATCATCCACCATGGCCATAATCTGGTCGGTGCGGAAGTTCTCATGCTGGGTGGCGCTGTTGGGGCAGACCATGGCGCAGGCGCCGCAGCCCTGACACAGGGAGACGATGACCGTGGCCTTGTGCCGCTTGGGGTCCAGCTGCCGGGCGCCGTAGGCGCAGGCAGCCACGCACAGGCCGCAGCCGGAGCAGATCTCCTGGTCCACCGTGGCGATGACCGGGTCGGTCTCCAGGGCCTCCCTGGAGAACAGGGCCAGGACCTTGCTGGCCGCGCCGCTGGCATGGGCCACGGTCTCCGGGATGTCCCGGGGCCCGACACAGGTGCCGGCCAGGAAAAAGCCGGAGGTGATGCTCTCCACCGGCCGCATCTTGGGATGGGCCTCGCTGAAGAAGCCGTGCTCGTTGGTGGCCAGGTTGAGCTTCCTGGCCAGATCCTTGGCGCCCTGGCTGGGCGTGACCGCGGTGGCCAGGACCACCAGGTCGGCGGTCACCTCCACCTTCCTGCCCACCAGGGTATCCACCCCCTGGACGACGATCCGCTCCCCCTCCTGGTACAGGCGGGAGACCCGGCCCCGGACATAGGTGACCCCCTCCGCCTGGGTGCGCTGGTAGAACTCCTCGTAGTCCTTGCCCGGGGTGCGGACATCGATGTAGAAGATGTACGCCCGGCCGTGGTGCACCCGATGCTTGTAGAGCATGGCCTGCTTGGCGGTGTACATGCAGCAGATCTTCGAGCAGTACGGGTAGCCGTGCTCGGGGTCCCGGGAGCCGACGCACTTGATGAAGACTACGGTCTGCGGCTCTTTGCCGTCCGAGGGTCGCCGCACCTGGCCGGCAAACGGCCCGGAGGCAGAAAGGATGCGCTCGAACTCCAGGCCGTCGACGACGTCCCTGATCTGGCCGTAGCCGTATTCCCCCACCTGGGCCTTGGCGAAGAGGTCGTAGCCGGTGGCGACCACGATCGCCCCCACCTCCTCTTCAATGACCCGGTCCTGCATGGCGTAGTCGATGGCACCAGCCGGGCAGACCTTGGCGCAGACGCCGCAGGCCTTGCCCCGGCCCAGCTGCCGGCAGTGGGCCGCGTCCAGGGTGGCCCGGTTGGGGATCGCCTGGGGGAAGGGGATGGAGATTGCCCGCCGGTCCACCAGGCCGCGGTCGAACTGGGAGCTGACCTTGCTGGGGCATTTCTGGGTGCAGATGCCGCAGCCGACGCATTTGTCCCAGTCCACGTAGGTGGCCTTCTTCCGGATCCGCACCGTGAAGTTGCCGATGAAGCCCGAGACCGCCTCCACCTCGGCGTAGGTCAAAAGCTCGATGTTGGGGTGCTGGCCGCACTCCACGGTGCGGGGGGTGAGGATGCACTGGGAGCAGTCCAGGGTGGGGAAGGTCTCGGAGAGCTGAGCCATGCGGCCGCCGATGTTGGGCAGCCGGTCGGCCAGGAGCACCGGGTAGCCGGCATCGGCGATGTCCAGCGCCGCCTGGATGCCGGCGATGCCGGCGCCGATCACCAGGGCCCTCTTCCTGATGCCCACCTTGGCCGGGGTGAGGGCCCGGTTGCCATGGGCCTTGTCCACCAGGGAGCCGATGATCCGGATGGCCTTCCGGGTGGCAGCGGCCTTGTCCTCCTGGTGCACCCAGGCACACTGCTCCCGGATGTTGGCCACCTCGACCTGGAAGGGATTGACGCCCCTGGTGCCGGCGGCCTTGCGGAAGGTCTTCAGATGGAGGTTGGGGGTGCAGCAGCCCACCACCACCGCATCCAGGCCCTCCTTCTCCACCGCCTGGCGGATGAGCTCCTGGCCCGGATCGGAGCACATGTAGACGTATTCCTGGGCCACCGCCACGTCGGGCCGCTGGCCCAGGGCCGCGGCCACCTCCCGGGTATCCACCACCGAGCCGATGTTGATGCCGCAACGGCAGACAAAGGCGCCGACGCGTTTCTGCTTCTTGGGCTTCATGAAGGTGCCTGTCAGGAGATGGCGGCCAGAACCGGAGCGGTGTCCACGAAATGCAGCCCCAGCCCCAGGACCTCGGGGGCCAGGCCCACGGCCAGCCCCAGGAGCTGGCTGAGATAGAGCACCGGCAAAGGGGCGGCCAGCTGGCCCTGGCGCACTGCCTCCTCCTGGCGCATGTCGAGGTTGCCGTGGCACAAGGGGCAGGCCGCCACCAGGCAATGGGCGCCGGCCAGGCGGGCGGCGCCGGCAAGGCGGCCCACCAGGCGGACCACCGACTCAGGATGGGGGATCACCGCCGCGGCGCCGCAGCATTCGGTCTTGTGCGGCCAGGACACGGGCTCGGCGCCCACCGCGGCTGCCAGCTCGTCCATGGCACACGGATCCTCCGGACGCTGGTCCACCACCGCCCCGCCGGGGGGCCGCACCAGAAGGCAGCCGTAGTAGCACGCGACCTTGAGGCCAGCCAGGGAGCGGGTGGTGCGGGCTCGGATCCGGTCGGCGCCCACCTGGTCATGGAGCAGGTCCACGAGATGGTGCACCGCCACGGTGCCGCGAAAGGCCACCCCCACCAGCTCAGTCATGCGGGCCTTGAGGGGGGCGTTGCCGGCCACCGCTGCCGCGGCGTGCCGGAGACGGTCGTAGCAGGCCGCGCAGGGGGTCATGATCGCCGTGGCCGCCATGGCCTCGGCGATGGCCAGGTTCCGGAGAGGCAAAGCGACCGCCAGCTCGTCGCTCACCCCATGGGCCGCACTGGCGCCGCAGCAGCTCCAGTCGGTGACCTCCACCGGTGCCAGGCCCAGGTAGGGGAAGAGGGCCCGGCAGGAAAGCTCGTACTCCCGGGAGGAGGCATGGGAGGAGCAGCCGGGATAGTAGGCCAGGGCGCTCATGGACGGTGACCTTCCGAGGTGCTGGCCGGGCGGTCGAAGGGCCGGGCCAGCTCAAAGATCCGCTGCACGGAGTGGATGTCTCGGGTCTCGTGTCGGGCCAGGGACAGCTTGCCCCGGGCGTGGAGCTTCGGGACCAGCCGAATATCCTGGAAGGGGCGGAAGGAGCGGAGGTTGAACAGGGCTGCCAGCTCCAGCTCCTGAAGGCGGCCATGGCGCCGGATGTTGGCCAGAAAAAGCCGTTGCAGGATAGCCACCAGCCGGTCCTTGGGACGCCAGCCCCGGCTTACGGCCAGGATCTTCAGGGTGTCCATCACCCGGGCGGCGTCGATACCCTTGGGGCAGCGGCTGCTGCAGGTCTGGCAGGAGACACAGCGCCAGAAGCCGTTGGCCGCCAGCAGCTCGTCCTGGGCATTGAGCTGGATGAGACGAAGCACCTGGTTGGGCAGAATGTCCATCTCGTCGGCCATGGGGCAGCCGGCGGAGCACTTGCCGCACTGGTAGCAGCCGGCGATCTCGACGCCGGCAAGCCGGCTGACTTCCTCCAGGAAGAGCCCCTGGGTCGCTGTTGCTCCTACCCGCATCATGTCCGCATTACCAGGGTCAGGAAGGATGTGGAGCCCCCCCCGCCTGTCTCTGCAGTCAGGCAGCAGTGAAGGATCAGGGGCGCATACCGAAATGCCTGACCGCTCAATATAGCAGCTTCGTCGGAAAAAAAAAGCCTTGTTCCAGGGGTGAGGCCACTGCCCTGGAGCCGGCTCGGTTGACCGGTTTCCCGGGCTGGCGGGGAGCGCGGTACGCCAGGCCCCGGCAGAAGCGTCTCCCTGAGGGTAGCTTTTTCCCGAGATAGCTAGTATAGATGGCCTTCCCGTGTGGGACCCGCGGCTGGACAGATTCCCGGGGCCGTATGGACCGCGAGAGGTCCTGCCGGCGCCAGCAACGAAGGAGGGAAGTCGATGCAGATTGCCGTCGTACGAGAGACCCACCCCGGGGAGAAGCGGGTGCCGATCATCCCCCCGACGGTGGAGAAGCTGGTGAAGCTGGGGGCCGAGGTGGAGGTGGAGGCCGGTCTGGGGAGCACCTGCCGGCTGGCCGACGAGGCGTACGTCCGGGCTGGCGCCCGGGTCCAGGCGGATCGGGATGCCCTCCTGGCGAGCGCCGATCTCATCCTGCGCCTCCGGAAGCCCCCCCTGGAGGAGATCGGCCGCATGCGGCGGGGCGCCATCCAGGTCTCCTACCTGGACCCCTTCAACGAGCCGGAGCTCCTGGCCGCCCTCCGGGAGGCGGGCATCAGCGCCGTCAGCCTGGAGATGCTCCCCCGCACCACCCTGGCCCAGAAGATGGATGTCCTCTCCTCCCAGGCCAATCTGGGGGGGTATGTGGCGGTCGTCCTGGCCGCCGCCCGTCTGGACAAGATCTTTCCCATGCTCACCACCCCGGCCGGCACCATCAAGCCGGCGCGGGTCTTCATCATCGGTGCCGGGGTGGCCGGCCTGCAGGCCATTGCCACCGCCCGCCGCCTCGGTGCCCGGGTGGAGGCCTTCGACACCCGGCCGGTGGTGGCCGAGCAGGTCCAGTCCCTGGGGGCCAAGTTCCTGGCCATCGACCTGGGCGAGACCGGCCAGACCAAAGACGGCTACGCCAAGGCCCTGACCCCGGCCCAACTGGCCCTCCAGAAGGAGGGGATGGCCAGGGCCTGCGCCCAGGCGGACATCGTCATCACCACCGCCCAGGTTTTCGGCCGCCGGGCGCCCCGCATCATCGACAGCGCCATGCTGGCCAAGATGCAGCCCGGCTCGGTGGTGGTGGACATGGCCGTTGAGACCGGTGGCAACGTCGAGGGCTCGGTCTTGGACCAGACGGTGGAGATCCACGGCGTGTCGGTGATCGGGCTCGCCAACCTGCCGGGCTTCGTGGCCTCGACCGCCAGCCAGATGTTCTCCTCCAATCTGGGCAGCTTCGTCGAGCATTTCTGGGACAAGGACGCCAAGACCTTCCAACTGCGGCTGGAGGACGAGATCCTGCGCGGCGCCCTGGTCACCCACCAGGGTGCCATCTTCAGCGAGACCTACAAGAGCATCATGAACAAGTGAGGGACCCCCATGGAACCGGTCTACCTGACCTTTGTCTTCGTGATGGCCATCTTCTTGGGCTTTGAGCTCATCTCCAAGGTGCCATCCACCCTGCACACGCCGCTCATGTCCGGCTCCAACGCCATCTCCGGCATCACCCTGATCGGCGCCCTGGCCACCCTCAAGGGCGAGCATTCTGCCGTGGCCATCATCCTCGGCACGTGCGCGGTGGCCCTGGCGACGGTGAACGTCGTCGGCGGCTACGCGGTCACCGACCGCATGCTGCAGATGTTCCGCAAGAAGGAGGACCACCGATGAGCGCGGAGCTCCTCATCAACTTCGTCTATGTGGTGTCCGCAGCGCTCTTCGTCCTCGGCCTGAAGATGCTGAGCTCGCCGGCCACTGCCCGGCGGGGCAACATCCTGTCCGGGGTGGGCATGCTGGTGGCGGTGATCTTCACCCTGGGCTATTCGGGCCTCAGCTACGGCTGGATCTTTTTCGGGGTGGCCATCGGCGCTGCCTTCGGTCTGACCGCCGCCCACCGGGTGGCCATGACCGCCATGCCGGAGATGGTGGCCCTGTTCAACGGCTTCGGCGGTCTGGCCAGCCTGCTCCTGGCCTGGGCCGAATACCACCAGGACCCGGAGCTGTCCGCCTTCATCGGTCTGGTGACGGTGCTGACCGCCTTCATCGGCGGCGTCACCTTTTCCGGCAGCATGATCGCCTACGGCAAGCTGGCCGAGAAGATTTCCGGCCGGCCGGTGCTCTTTCCTCGCCAGCATCAGGTCAATGCCGCGCTCCTCGCCGTCACCGTCCTCGCCGGCCTCCTCTTCACCCTGAATCCGGCTGGCCACTATGGGCTTCTGGCGCTGACTATGCTGGTGGCCCTGGCCTTCGGCGTCCTGTCGGTGATCCCCATCGGCGGCGCCGACATGCCGGTGGTGATCTCGCTCCTCAACAGCTACTCGGGCCTGGCGGCCTGCGCGGCCGGCTTCGTGGTCCACAACAACATCCTCATCGTGGCCGGCGCCCTGGTGGGCGCCTCGGGCATCATCCTCACCAGGATCATGTGCAGGGCCATGAACCGCTCCCTGGCCAATGTGCTCTTCAGCGGCTTCGGCGCCGCTGTCCGGAAGGAGGGCAAGGGGGTGCAAGGGGAGGTGAAGCCGGCCTCCGCCGAAGACGTCTACGCCATCCTGGAGGCGGCAAGCTCGGTGGCCTTCGTGCCTGGCTACGGCCTGGCCGTAGCCCAGGCCCAGCATGTGGTGCGGGAGCTGGGCGATCTCCTGGAGAAGAACGGCACCGAGGTGGTCTACG
This sequence comes from Thermodesulfobacteriota bacterium, assembly GCA_040755095.1. NCBI lineage: Bacteria > Pseudomonadati > Thermodesulfobacteriota > Thermodesulfobacteriota bacterium. Next base: position 26,830 of record JBFMBH010000012.1, on the reverse strand, counting down.
CCATCCACCCGGTGGCCGGCCGCATGCCCGGGCACATGAACGTTCTTCTCGCCGAGGCCAATGTCTCCTACGACCAGTTGGTGGAGATGGACGACATCAACCCGCGCATGGATTCCGTGGATGTCTGTGTGGTGATCGGCGCCAACGACGTGGTCAACCCGGCGGCCCTGAACGACGAGTCCAGCCCCATCTACGGCATGCCCATCATCGAGACCCACCGGGCCAAGACGGTGATCGTCCTCAAGCGCTCCATGAGGCCGGGCTTTGCCGGCATCGAGAACGCCCTCTTCTCGTATCCCAACACCCGCATGTACTTCGGCGACGCCAAGGCCTCTGTCCAGGCCCTGGTGGCCGAATTCAAAGACGCGGCCGCCTGAGCTGCTCCCGGCCCGCTGAGCCGGCACTCCGTCTCGTCCCACCCGCGCGCCCGACCGGTGGCCATGCCGCTGGCCGGGCGCCTTCTTTCCCCCCGGGCATACGCCTTGCTACCCAACGGTACGGAGAGGCCTGCCCGCGATCCGGGCCGGAATGGCGTGGCGATCTGAAAACTTGTTGCACGCAAGCTCGAAAATAAGATTCGTCCTTGAGGCAGGCGCGAGGCGATTCACAGGGGGAGACGGTATGGAGGCCTTGATGCTGGATCCGGCGACCCTGGAGACGGTCCTGGAGCGGGCTGGGGTGGGGGAGCTGCCGACCCTGCCGGTGGTGGCGGCCAAGCTCCTCAACCTCACCCGCAGCGAGCGAACCGCGGTGGGGGATCTGGTGAAGGTGGTGGAGACCGACCCGGTCATCTCGGCCAAGGTGCTGCGCATCGTCAACTCCGCCGCCTATGCCCTGCCGCAGCGCATCGGCTCCCTCCATCAGGCGGTGATGCTCCTGGGCTTTTCCGCCATGCAGGCCTTGGCCCTGGAGGTGGTGATCTTCGAGGGCCTGGTCAAAGGCGGCCGCCGGTCCCGCTTCGACCGCGTCTTTTTCTGGCAGCACTGTCTGGCGGTGGCCTCCCTGGCGGGCGGGTTGGCCGAGGCCTGCGGCCATCCCCATCCGGAAGAGGTCTATGTGGCCGGCCTGCTCCACGATCTCGGCAAGCTGATTCTGGACGCCCGCGGTCGCATCCGCTACCGGGAGGTGGTGGATGGCCGCGGCCAGTCCGAGATCCCCATGGTGGAGGAGGAGCGGCAGCTGGTGGGCCTGGGCCATGACGACCTGGGCGGCCATTTCTGCGCCCAGTGGGGCCTGCCGGAGCGGGTGGGGCTGGCGGTGAAATGGCACCACCGGCGTTTCGCCGGGCTGCGCTTGGCGGCCCACGATGCCCTCCTGGTGGCCGCTGTTTCCCTCGCCAACTACCTGGCCTGGATCCAGGGGGTGGGCTCGGTGCGCCTGCGGCGGCATCCGATCCTGCAGCCGGAGGTGGAGGAGATCATCGACCTGGAGCGCCTGGACCTGCGGGCGCTTCTGGCGCGCATGGACCGGGACGTCCAGGGGGTGGCGGCCTTCTACGGCCTGCAGTTTCCGGCCCCCGAGCAGTTCCGGGAGCACCTTTTGTGGGCCAACATCCGCCTGGGGCGGGTGAGCAGCCGCTACTATTTCCTGAAGGAGGACGCCCGGGAGCAGCTGTCCGCCTGTCTGCGCCTGCGGCAGAGCCTGACCCGGCCGCACCACAGCCTGGAGGCCGGGGAGATCGTGGCCAGCACCCTGGAGGCGGTACGCCAGGACTTCGGCTTCGACCGGGTTTGCCTGCTGCGGGTCGACCCGGACAGCCGCAGCCTGGTGGTGGTGGACGCCCGGGACAGCCGCGGCCAGGCCGGCGGTCTGGTGGGCATCGGCATCGGCCTGCCGGCGGACGCCGGCGGCTTCCTGGAATGTCTGCGCCGCAAGGAGCCGGCGATCATCTCCGGCCGCACCGGCCACGAGGCCACGGTCCTGGCCCAGATGCGGGTGGCGGCCCTGGGCCTGGTGCCCTTCGGCATCGGCACCCCATCCGCCGCTGTGATTGGGGTCGATCATGCGGTCAGTCGCCGGCCCCTGGACATGGAGGCCCTCCGCTCCCTGGCCATCGTCGCCCACGAGCTGGGAGTAGCCTTGGAAAACGCCCGCCGCTTCGAGGAGCTGAAGACCCGGGCCAACCTGGACGGCCTCACCGGGGTGGCCAACCGGGCTGCCCTGGGCGAGGCCCTGGCCGTCGCCTGCCGGGGAGGACGGGATCTGCGGCCGTTCAGCATTGCCATGCTGGATGTGGATCATTTCAAGAGGTTCAACGACCGCTTCGGCCACCAGGCCGGTGACCGGGTCCTGGAGCTGGTGGCAAGCGCCTTGAAATCCGGCTCCCGGCCCAGCGATCTGGTGGGCCGCTACGGGGGCGAGGAGTTTCTGGTGCTGCTGGCCGGAGCGGACACGGCGGAGGCGGTGGGCTGTGCCGAGCGACTGCGCGCCGAGATCGAGGAGCTGGGCCGGCTTTTGGCCCGGCGCTTCACCGGCCACGCCCTGACCGTGAGCATCGGCGTCGCCACCACCATCCCCGGGGAGGAGGAGCCCGCCAACCTCGTGGAGCGGGCCGACCGCGCCCTGTACATGGCCAAGGCGGCCGGTCGCAACCGGGTGGTGTGCGCCCAGGCCGGCGGCTCGGCCGCCGCCCTCATGGCCGGCTAGGGGGCGGGGGCCGGATCAGGAGGGCGGGGACCGAGCCGCGCCACCACCAGGGTGGCATCGTCCTGGAACGGGCGGGAGCCGTGGAAGGCTACCAGGGCCGCCATCACCGCACCGACGATCCGGGCTGCCGGCTCGGCATGGTGCTGCCGGATCAGGTCCTGCAAACGTTCCTTGCCGAAGGCCTCGCCGGCCGGATTGGTGGCCTCCCACACCCCGTCGGTGCCCACCACCAGGAGCTGCCCGGGCCGCCACGGCCGGAAGCTGCCTTCGCTGGCGGTCCAGTCCGGCCGCACCCCCAGGGCCAGCCCTTCCCCCCGCAGCTCCTCGAAGCGATCCGTCACCGGGTCATAGATGGAAGCGGGCTCGTGGCCGGCCCGCACCCAGAGGATCTCGGCGGTTTCCGGGCAGAAGCTGGCCACAAACAGGGTCATGAAGGTGCCGCTCGGCTCGGTGTCCAGGCAAAGCAGGCGGTTGACGGCATCGACCAGCACGCCGGGTCGATCGCTGCTCACCGCCCGGGCGCGGATCAGGGCCCGGGCCGTGGTCATGAGCAGGGCCGCGGCGATGCCGTGGCCGGTGACATCCCCCACGGCGATGGTGGCCCGGGGGCCGAAGGGCCCGGCCAGGGCCAGGAAGTCGTAGTAGTCCCCACCGGTCTGCTCGCAGTAGAGGCTGCGGCCGGCAACATCGAGGCCATCGCAGGCCAGGCAGCGCTCCGGCAGGAGGCTCTGTTGCACCTCCATGGCCAGATCCATGCCCGCCTTCAGGCGCAACCTCTCGGCCAGCTGCACCGCCATGGTATTGAAGCGGCCCACCAGCTCCGCCACCTCGTCGTGCCCAGTCGTGGCCAGGGGTGGCCCGAACTGACCCTGGGCGATGCCCGCAGCCGCCTGGGCCACGGCGCGGATGGCCGCGGCCGGCCGTGCGGTGGCCAGACGGATGACGGCGACGATCACCAGGATGGTGGCCAGCCCGGCCAGGCCGAAGTACAGGCGGAAGCCGATGATGGGCGCCAGCACCGTCCGGCCAGGGGCAAACACCACCAGGGTCCAGGGGGCCTCCTGCAGCCGGTGGAAGGCGCTCACCTCCTCCGGCGGGTGGCCGGCCCCGGCCACGGTGCCCGAGGCCTCCTCCTGCAGGGCCTTGAGGACCGTCTCTTCCAGAGGGTCGCCCGTCTCGGCCAGGGCGCTCCGGCCCGGGCCTTCCGTGCAGGTGAGGATCCTGCCGCCGGTATCCACCAGAAAGGCCCGGCTGTGCTGCCACCAGCCGGAGCTGACCACGGCCTCCATCAGGTGGTCGAAGCGGACCAGCACCTCCAGCCGGCCGCGGCCTTCCCCGTTCTGATCCACCAGCTCGGCGACCACCCCCACGGTTTCGTGCTGCGACACGTCGTCGATGGCCGGGGAACCGACCACCTGTCCGTGGCGGTGGGGGGTGAATTGCACGGCGAGATCCTGGCGGCGCACCGCGGGCACCGGGCAGGCGGCCAGGCTCTCGGCATCGGCGCTGGCAGCATCCGGCGTCGGGCCCGGGCACCAGGTCAGGTGCACCGCGGCCACCCCCGGCAGGCTGCGCAGCTGGCCCAGAATGGCCTCCTGCACCGGCCGGCTTTGGGGCCGGCTGGCGGCTCCTTCGAAAAGGGTGATGAGGTCCTTGACCCGGGCCAGGCGCATATCCACCTGATGGGTGGACCGTTCCAGATGCAGGACGGTGGCCTCCCGCCACTGGTCCAGGAGGACATCGCGGGCGTAGAAGAAGGTGCCAAAGCCGGCGGCGGCGAGGATGGCCGCCACCGGCAGGAGGACGTAGAGGGCCAGTCGCTGTTGCAGGGTGTGAGGGACAAGGGGCATGGGGCCGGCCTGGGCAAGAAGGGGGACGGATCGAGGCCTACCGCCGATTGTAGCAGCCGGCGCCGGATCGGACAACCGCCGTGGCTGCTGGCGGGACAGCGTGAGGGGAGCACCAGCTGGCAGAAGCGGAACAAACCCTTGACAGCGCCAAGCCCCAGCCGGTATTAGTTACCCCTTGCGCGTCGGCATCCGGGACCGTCGGCGGGGGGAAGGGGGCATGCTCGTCGATCTCATCGCCCGACTGGGCAACAATTCCATCTACCATGTCCGCGATCTGGGGCGGATGGGGATCTTCCTCTTCTCCTCGGTGCTGGGCGTCTTCCGGCGGCCTTTCAAGCTGCGGCCGATCCTCAACGAGATCAGGATCATCGGCGTCAAGTCCGTACCGGTGATCGTCTTTACGGCCGCCTTCACCGGCCTGGTTCTGGGCCTGCAAGGCTATTACACCCTGCGCAAGTTCGGCTCCGAAGGCATGCTGGGCTCGGCGGTGGCCTTGAGCCTCATCCGGGAGCTGGGGCCGGTGCTCACCGCCCTCATGGTCACCGGCCGGGCCGGGTCAGCCATGTGCGCCGAGATGGGCATCCTGCGCATCTCCGAGCAGATCGATGCCCTGGAGTGCATGTCCATCGATCCCTTCCGCTTTCTGGTGGCACCCAAGCTCATCGCCACCCTGGTCTCGGTGCCGATCCTGGCCCTGTTCTTCGACGTGGTGGGCATCGGGGGCGGCTACGTGGCCGGGGTGCTCCTCTTCGGGGTGAACAGCGGCGCCTTCCTGGCTGGCATGGAGCACTCGGTGGTCAACGAGGACATCAACATGGGCCTGGTGAAGTCGGTGGTCTTCGCCCTGCTCATCGTCTGGATCTGCACCGGCCGCGGCTACTTCGTGCACGCCATCCGGCGGGCTGGCTACGGCGCGCAGAGCGTCAGCATGGTCACCACCCAGGCGGTGGTGATGAGCTCCATCTTCGTTCTGGTCTGGGATTATCTCCTGACCGCCATCCTGTTATGAGCGAGCCGATCATCCGCCTTGTCGGGGTCACCAAGCGGTTCGGCGAGCAGGTGGTCCTGGACCGGGTGGACCTGGACATCCCGGCCGGCAAGACGACGGTGATCGCTGGCGGCAGTGGCCAGGGCAAGAGCGTCACTCTGAAGCTGATCCTGGGCCTCCTGAAGCCGGACGCCGGCCAGATCCTGGTGGATGGCCAGGATATCGGCCGCCTGGGCCGGCGGCAGCTGGCCACCGTCCGCATGCTCTTCGGGGTGCTGTTCCAGGGCGGCGCCCTGTTCGACTCCATGACCGTCTACGACAACGTCGCCCTGCCCCTGCGGGAGAGGACGCGGCTGCCAGAGGAGGAGATCCGGAGCCGGGTCATGGAGACCCTCAAGGTTTTGGATCTCGCCGGCCACGAGCACAAGTTTCCGGCGCAGCTCTCCGGCGGCATGCGAAAAAGGGTGGGGTTGTGCCGGGCCTTGCAGTTGCAGCCGCGGATCATGCTGTTCGACGAGCCCACCACCGGCCTCGATCCCCGCACCTCCCGGGAGATCTACCAGCTCTTCTACCGCACGCAGCTGCAATACGGCTACACCTCGGTGATCGTCAGCCACGACATCCCCAAGGTCTTCACCCTGGCGGACCGGATCGTGGTCCTCAACCGCGGGGTGATCCAGACCTTCGATTCGCCGGAGGCCATCCAGACGAGCCAGGTGCCGGAGATCAAACAGTTTGTGGCCACCACCATGGGCCACGTCTATTCCAGTCGGGAGGTGGAGGGATGAAGCGCTTCGGCGTCGACTTCCTGGTGGGGCTGTTCCTGCTGGCCGGTTTTGCGGCCTTTGCCTATCTGTCCATCTCTCTTGGCGAGTTTTCTCCCTTGAGCCTGCAGCGCACCTATCCGGTGACCGCGGATTTTGCCTCGGTGTCCGGACTCAAGGTGGGGGCGGAGGTGGAGATGGCCGGGGTGCCCATCGGCCGGGTGTCGGCCATCGTACTGGGCGAGCGGGATCAGGCCCGGGTGACCATGCTCATCGACAACGGGGTGCAGATCACCGCGGATGCCATCGCCTCCATCAAGACCCAGGGCATCATCGGCGACAAGTACATCCGTATCGCCCAGGGCGGCGCACCGGAGCTGGTGGCAGCAGGGGGACTGATCACCGAGACCGAGTCGGCGGTGGACCTGGAGGAGCTCATCAGCAAATACGTGTTCGGCAAGGTCTGAGGGGGAGCTCTCATGAACAGGACGGCGAGGATGAGGCGGCACACCCTGGGGGTCGCCATACTGGTGCTGGTAGCCCTGGGCCTGGCCTGCCGGGGCTGGGCCACGGTGAGCACCCCAACCGCCCAGGTGCGTGCCTCGGTGGATCAGGTGCTGGGGCTGCTCACCGCGCCGGAGCTGGCTGCACCCGAGCAGCGGGAGACCCGCCGGGACCGGATCATGGCGGTGGTGCAGTCCCGCTTCGATTTCCGGGACATGGCCCAGCGGGCCCTGGCCCGGCATTGGCGGGACCGGTCGCCGGCCGAGCAGGACCATTTCGTGGATCTGTTCGGCCGGCTGCTGAAATCCTCGTACGTGGGCAAGATCGAGGCCTACACCGACCAGACGATCGTCTATGAGCAGGAGACGATGACCGGGGAGAAGGCGGTGGTGGAGAGCGCCATCCTCAACAAAGGGATCAAAATCCCTCTCCATTACCGTTTGAAGCTGGCTGGCGACCAGTGGCTGGTCTACGACGTGGTCATCGAAGGGGTCAGCCTGGTGAGCAACTACCGCAGCCAGTTCGCCCAGATCCTGGAGCGGGAGAGCTTTGCCGAGCTGGTCCGCCGTCTGGAGGAAAGGGTGCGCCAGGTGGGGGAGGCGGACTGAGCCATGGCCGAGGCAAGCGGCGACGTCTGCCAGCGGCTGGCGGCCGAGGAACTGGCCCAGGTTTTCCGCTTCCTCTCCCCGGAAGAGGCGGTGGCTCTGTGCGCCTTTCTCGACTACCGGCAGTATCCCGCGGGCAGCATCGTCATCCGGGAGCACGACCCTGGCGACTTCATGGCCTTCCTGGTCCGGGGCCGCCTGGAGGCGCGCAAGGAGACGAGCTTTCCCGGCAAGTTCATGACCGTGGCCGTGTTCGACCCTGGGACCATGGTGGGGGAGATGGCGGTGATTCACGAGCAGCAGCGCTCGGCAACGGTGGTGGCCCGGGATGATGCGGTCTGTCTGGTCCTGGGGCGCGAGGCCATGGACGAGCTGCTGGTGCTCCACCCGGCCCTGGGCATCAAGATCCTGAAGCGGATGCTTTATGTGCTGAGCCTGCGGCTCAAGGAGGCAGACGAGCGCCTGTCCTGGCTGCTGTGACCGCACGGGCAACGGGGGGACGGCCAGTTGCCGGGCACAGCAGCCGTTGCTCCTTCCCGCCATGGGTCTCCTGCTGGCGGCAGCAGGCGTGATCGGGGTCTTGAAGATGAACGTGGTGGGTGGACATGCCGGCCGGCGCTCCAGCGGTCTGTGGGTCGATCCCAGCCCCTGCGGGGCACAGGTCGACGAGACCCGGGAGGAGCTACCCCGGACGACGCCGGTGATCGAGCCGCCTGTCGGGCCTGGCTCGCCGTCCCTTGCCCCGCCGGCCGCGGACCGGGCAGCGCCCCGCTGGTGGCGCCTTCTGCGGCAGTGTCTCCTGGCCGCGCTCCTGGTGCTGGTCTCCTTTGTCTGGTGGGGGGGCCGCCACGGCATCGGACTGTCGGACCCCGGGGGGGGCTGCCTGCTGTCCAAAGGGCTCGCCACCGGCCTGGCCTTCGGCCTTGGCCTGGCCATCCTGCCGGCGGGCGGACTCTGGCTGTGGGCGCGCCTTCTGGCCCGCATGGGCATCCTGGTCTCCTCCTTTGTCCTCTTCTTCGTCTATCTCATCGGTTCGATCCTGCTGTATTCCCTGGTGGCGTCCTTGCCGGTGGAAAGGCTCTTGGATCTGGCGGGAGCTTCGTCATCGTCCCAGCCACTGGACGCCCCCCTCCTCAATCTGGCCATGCTCCTGGGTCTCATGGCGTGGCTGGCCGACCTGTTCGCCGTCTGGCGGCTGTGGGATCGCACATACAGCCGCATGGCCCGCCGGGTGGTGGGCGGCGCGAAAGCCCTTGACAACCCGTCCTGATCCTTTATAGTCAACGTTTCATTTTTTCGGCCCAGCCCGGCCGGAGCCGTTCTCCGGGACCAGGCGCAGGCCGAGCGGGAGCCGTGGGCCTTCGTGCGCATCCGCTTTGAAGACATCCCGGACCAGGGGTTGACGGTCAGCCTCGACGATCCGAGCTGGCTCCCCGGGGATGAGCTCACCGTCCAGGGGCCGATCCGGGCCCGGCTGCATCTGGAGCGCCGGGGAGAGCGGGTGCTGTGCGACCTGGAGCTGGTGCTCAGCCTGATCCTGGCCTGCGATCGCTGCCTGGGGCCGTTGGTGCTGCCGGTGGACGAGCGGGTGCAGCTGGTCCTGGAGGTCGCCGGTGCCCCGGAGCCGGATCTTGGCGGCGGGCCGGAGGAAGAGGAAGACACCGACACCGTGCTCCTGGAGGAGCCGGTGGTGGAGGTGGAGAGCTTGCTGCGGCAGCAGCTTTTTCTGGCTCTGCCCCAGAAGAGGCTGTGCGCCGACGACTGCCCCGGATTGTGCCCGGTCTGCGGGGCGAACCGCCGGCTGCAGGCCTGCCACTGCCGGCCGGAGATCGGCCGATCCCCCTTCGCGGCTCTGGCGACTCTCGCCAAGGGGAGTGGCCCTGGCAAGGATTGATGGCGAACGTGCCGCCGGCAGCGTGGCAGCACGTGGAGGCAACGAAGAGGCACGAGGCGCGGCCCTGGCGGGCCGCTTATTGATTGACGGTCAGGGAAGCCCCTGGCCGGCATCAGGAGAGATCATCATGGCGCTTCCCAAACGACGTCATTCCCACGCCCGGACCCATAAGCGCCGGGCTCATGACGCCCTCAATCCCACCACCATCGCCACCTGCCCCAAGTGCCAGGCGCCCAAGCTGCCGCATCGGCTTTGCGGCGGTTGCGGCTTCTACAAGGACCGGAGCGTCATCCGCATGGACGAGGTTGAGTCCTAGGGGAGCCAGCCCGTGCCGCGGATAGCCTTGGACGCTATGGGCGGCGATCGGGGACCGGTCGAGCTCGTTGCCGGGGCGGTTCAGGCGGCCCAGCTCTTCCACCTGGACGTGGTCCTGGTGGGTGACGAACCGGTGCTGCGAGCAGCCCTGGAGGCCATGTCCGGCGAGGGACCCGGTCTGTCCATCGTCCACGCCTCCCAGGTGGTGGCCATGGACGAGGCGCCCATCGAGGCGGTGAAGCGCAAGAAGGACTCGTCCATCGTCCGGGCCTGCGAGCTGGTCCGGCGGGGCGAGGCCGACGCCGTGGTCTCGGCCGGCAACTCCGGCGCCACCATGGCGGCCGCGGTCACCACCTTCGGCCGCCTGAAGGGCGTGGCCCGGCCGGGCATCGCCAGCATCTTCCCCACCCTCAAGGACCCGCTGGTCATGATGGACGTGGGGGCCAACGTCGATTGCCGGCCCCAGCATCTGTTCCAGTTCGGCCTGATGGCCGCCGCCTTTTCGGCCTGCGCCCTGGGCAGAGAGCGACCCCGGGTGGGGCTCTTGAGCATCGGCGAGGAGGGCGGCAAGGGCAATGCCCTGGTCAAGAAGGCCCACGACCTCTTCCAGAAGAGCAGCCTCAACTATGTGGGCAACGTGGAGGGCCGGGACACCTTTCTGGGCGACGTGGACGTCATCGTCTGTGACGGCTTTGTGGGCAATGTCTGCCTCAAGCTGTCCGAAGGGCTGGCCGAGGCCCTGGTGGCCATGCTGCGGCTGGAGCTGGAGCGGACCTTCCTGGCCAAGGTGGGCTACCTTCTGGCCAAGCGGGCCTTCAAGGCGTTCCGCCGCCGGGTGGACTACGCCGAATATGGGGGCGCGCCTCTTCTGGGGCTCAAAGGCACCGGGATCGTCTGCCACGGTCGATCCAACGCCAAGGCGATCATGAACGCGATCCGGATGGCGGGAGAAGGGGTGGAGCGGCACGTGAATGAGCATCTGCTGGAGCTCTTGGCCGCCGCCGCCCATCTGACCGCTGCGGAGGGTGCGGCGATGCCGCCGGGGGGGGACGGACGGTGAACCGGATGGTGATCGCCGGCACCGGCTCCTGTCTGCCCGCCACGGTTCTCAGCAACCGCGATCTGGAGCGGATGGTCGACACCTCGGACGAGTGGATCACCACCCGGACCGGCATCTCGACCAGACGGATTGCGGGGCAGGGAGACACCACCTCGCGGCTGGCGGTGGAAGCCGGCCAGCGGGCGCTGCTCATGGCGGGCTGGGGGCCGGACGATCTGGACATGATCGTGACCGCCACCATCACCCCGGACATGACCATGCCCTCGGCGGCGTGTCTGGTGCAGCAGGCTCTCGGCGCGGGACGCGCCTTTGCCTTTGACCTCAACGCCGCCTGTGCCGGGTTCGTTTACGCCCTGGCGGTGGCGGAGCGCTTTGTCCGCCAGCAGCCCCACCTGCGCGCGCTGGTGCTGGGCGCCGAGACCCTGTCCGGCCGGGTCAACTGGCAGGACCGGGGCACCTGTGTGCTTTTCGGCGATGGCGCCGGCGCCTGTGTGGTCACCGGCAGCGACAACGGCCACGGGCTTTTGGCGACGCGCCTCTACTCGGACGGCCGGCTGTGGAGCCTCCTGTCCATGCACGGCGCGCCCAGCCGCAACCCGGCCCTGGCCAGCCCGGACAACGACGGCTCCTATATCCGCATGCAGGGCCGGGAGGTGTTCCGCTACGCGGTCCGGGCCATGGAGCAGGCCGCGGTGGCAGTCCTGGCCGACGCCGGTCTTGATCTGGGCCAGATCGATCTGGTGATCCCCCACCAGGCCAATGTCCGCATCGTCGCCAGCCTGGCGGAGCGCCTCGGTTTGCCCCTGGAAAAGTTCTACTTAAACATCGACAAGTATGGTAATACTTCTGCCGCCAGCATCCCCATCGCCCTGGACGAGGCGGTGCGGGAAGGTCGGATCCGACGGGGCGATGCAGTGCTCCTCTGTGCGTTTGGCGGCGGTTTCACTTGGGGGGCGGCCGTTGTTCGCTGGTAGCGGTCCGTCTCCATGGGCAGCCACAGGATACCTCCGCTAAGACCAATCCCTAGGGCACAGGGTGAGCGCCGTGGACTATTTTCTTTCTGATGAGCAGCGGATGATCGTCGATCTGGCCCGCCAGATCGCCGACGACAAGATCATCCCCCAGCGAGCCGAGCTGGACGAGCGGGAGGAGTTCCCCGCCGAGATCCTGGCGGCCATGGCCCAGGCCGACCTTTTCGGGCTCTATATCCCTGAGCAGTACGGCGGCCTGGGCGGCGGCCCCTTCGAGGTGGTGCTCTGCCTGGAGCAGCTGGGCCGGGGCTGCGTGGCGGTGGCCACCAGCTACGCCGCCAGCGCCCTGGGCGCCTATCCCATCCTCCTGGCCGGCAGCGACGACCTCAAGGCCAGGTATCTGCCGGACGTGGCCAATGGCGCCCGGCGCTCCGCCTTCGCCCTCACCGAGGCCAATGCCGGCTCCGACGCCTCGGCCATCCAGACCACCGCCGTTCAGGACGGCGACTCCTGGGTCCTCAACGGCACCAAACAATGGATCACCAACGGCGGCGAGGCGGACATCTACACCGTGGTCGCCATCACCGATCGCAACAAAGGGCCGCGGGGCGCCTCCATGTTCGTGGTGGAGGCGTCTGATCCGGGCTTCTCCTGCGGCAAGAAAGAGAAGAAGATGGGCATCCGGGCCTCCTCCACCCGGGAGCTCATCATGAAGGACTGCCGGGTCCCCAGGGACCGGATGGTGGGGCGGCAAGGCTCGGGCTTCATCACCGTCATGAAGACCCTGGATCTTTCCCGGCCAGGCATCGCCGCTCTGGGGGTGGGCCTGGCCCAGGCCGCCCTGGACGAGGCGGTGAGCTACGCCAAGCAGCGGGTCCAGTTCGGCAAGCCCATCATCGCCTTCCAGGCCATGCAGCACATGCTGGCGGACATGGCGACCGAGCTGGAGGCGGCCCGGGCCCTGGTGTACGCCGCGGCCAAGCACATCAGCGCGCATCCCGAAAGCATGTCCAAGCCCTCCTCCATGTGCAAGGTCTTTGCCACCGACATGGCCATGAAGGTGACCACCGACGCGGTGCAGGTTCTGGGCGGCTACGGCTACATGCGGGAGTATCCGGTGGAAAAGATGATGCGGGATGCCAAGATCCTGCAGATCTACGAGGGCACCAACCAGATCCAGCGCAACGTCATCGGCCAGGAGCTCAACAAGGAGTACAGCCGGTAAGGACCAAGACGAAGATTGAATATCGAGCAGGGAATGTCCAACCGCAGAAGGGACCGGCCGCACTGACCTGAAACGGCAACGACCGGTCCCGTCAACCTTCGATATTCCTTGTTGGACATTCCACGGTTCGTCGGGCAGCAGAGCGACACCCCATGCGCATCATCGTCTGTATCAAGCAGGTTCCGGATACCAAAGACGTCCGGCTGGATCCCCAGACCAACACCATGGCCCGGGAAGGGGTGGCCAGCATCATGAACCCCTACGACCGGCACGCCCTGGAGGCTGGGGTGCGCCTCAGGGAGGCGGCCGGCGGCACGGTCACGGCCCTCAGCATGGGACCGCCGCAGGCCGAGGCTACCCTGCGGGAGGCCGTGGCCTGCGGTGCCGACGAGGCGGTTCTGGTCTCGGACCGCGCCTTTGCCGGCGCCGACACCTGGGCCACCACCTACACCCTGGCGGCGACTATTCGCCATCTGGGGGGGGCTGATGTGGTCCTGTGCGGCAAGCAGGCCATCGACGGCGATACCGCCCAGGTGGGGCCAGGCCTGGCCGAGCGGTTGGACATGCCTTTCGTCAGCTACGCCCGGCGGCTGGAGCTGGCAGAAGGCGGCCTGCGGCTGGAGCGGGTCATGGACGACGGCTACGACGAGGTGCTGGCGCCTCTGCCCTGCCTGGTCACCGTGGTCCGGGAGATCAACGAGCCGCGCCTGCCATCCCTGAAGGGCAAGATGCGGGCCGCCAAGCTGGCCATCCCCCGGCTTGCGGCCGCGGATCTCGGTGCTGATCCGGCGAGCTGCGGCCTGGCCGGCAGCTTCACCCAGGTGGTGCGGGTCTTCGCCCCCAGCCGCCAGCGCCAGGCCCGCATGCTGGACGGCTCGCCGCAAGAGCAGGTGGCAGCCCTGGTAGCCTGCCTGCGCTCCTCCATCGGCTGAGCCCGCGGGGCCGGTGGTTCAAGCCTTCTTCTCGGGAAACGCTCCCCATGCTGGTCATCGATCACGAACGCTGCATCGGCTGTGGGCTCTGCCAGGAGACCTGCTCCTTTGGCGCCATCACCCTGCACGACAGCCGGCCCCAGGTCTCGGACGCCTGCACCCTGTGCGGCGCCTGCGTCGAGGCCTGCGAGGCCGGCGCCCTGGCCATTGTCCGGGATCAGCCCGCCCCGGTCGCTGATCTTGCTGCCTGGTCCGGGGTGCTGGTCTTTGCCGAGCACCGCCAGGGCCGCACCGCGCCGGTAGCCTTCGAGCTCCTGGGCGCCGGCCGCCGGCTGGCCGACCAGCGGCGGGCGCCCCTGGCCGCGGTGCTCCTGGGCCACCGGCTGGACGGCGTGCCGGAGGAGCTGGTCGCCCAGGGCGCCGATACGGTGTACGTGGTGGACGACCCGGCCCTGGCCGCGTTCACCGACGATGCCTACGGCAATGTGCTGGCGGATCTGGTCCGGGACGTGCGGCCGGAGATCGTGCTCGCCGGTGCCACGGCGGTGGGGCGCTCGGTCATTCCTCGGGTGGCCACCATGCTGGGCACCGGGCTTACCGCCGACTGCACCGAGCTTGCGATCCGGCCGGAGGACGGGGCGCTCCTCCAGACCCGTCCCGCCTTTGGCGGCAACATCATGGCCACCATTGTCTGTCCCCACACCCGGCCGCAGATGGCCACGGTCCGGCCCAAGGTGATGCGGCCGCTGCCCCGGGATCCGGCCAGGACCGGCGCCATCGTCCCGGTGCGGCCGGCGCCCGCGCGCCTGGCCTCGCGCATTCAGGTTGTACGCTCGGTGGCCACCGCCGGCGACACCGCCCGTCTGACCGAGGCGGACGTGGTGGTGGCTGGCGGCCGCGGCCTGGAGGACACCCGGGGCTTCGCCCTGCTGTCCGAGCTGGCCCAGCTTCTGGGCGGGGCGGTGGGCGCCTCCCGGGCCGCGGTGGACAGCGGCTGGATCCCCCACTGCCACCAGGTCGGCCAGACCGGCAAGACCGTGGCCCCCAAGCTCTACATCGCCTGCGGCATCTCCGGCGCCATCCAGCATTTGGTGGGCATGCAGTCGGCTGAGACCATCATCGCCATCAACCGGGATCCGCACGCGCCGATTTTCGATGTCGCCCATTACGGGGTGGTGGGGGATCTTTTTGCCATTCTGCCCCGACTGGTGGATGCCCTGAAGGCGGAGGAGGAGCGCTCATGAGCCTTGCTGGCAAGGTGGCCCTGGTTACGGGCGGCAGCCGCGGCATCGGCCGGGCCATTGCCATGGAACTGGCCCGCCGGGGAGCCCTGGTGGCGATCAACTTCGTCAGCCGGCCGGAGGCCGCCCAGGAGACCGAGGCGGCGATCGTCGCGGCCGGCGGCCGGGCACTCCTGGCCCCCTTCGATGTCGCGGCCGGCGAGGCCTGCGCGGCGGGCATCAAGGAGGTGCTCGCCGAGGCTGGCCGGCTGGACATCCTGGTGTCCAACGCCGGCATCACCCGGGATGGCCTGCTGGCAACCATGAAGGAGGCGGACTGGGACGCGGTGCTGGCCACCAACCTCAAGGGCGCCTTCCATTGTATGAAGGCGGTGTGCCGGCCGATGATCAAGCAGCGCGGCGGCCGGATCATCGCCGTCAGCTCGGTGATCGGCGCCACCGGCAACGCCGGCCAAGCCAACTACGCCGCTGCCAAGGCCGGCCTCCTGGGGCTCACCCGCTCCCTGGCCCGGGAGCTGGCCGGCCGGGGGGTGACCGTCAATGCCGTCGCCCCCGGCTATATCGATACCGAGATGACCGCCGTTTTGCCCCAGACGGCCAAAGACAAGATTCTGGCCGAGATCCCCATGGCGAGGATGGGATCTCCGGCGGATGTCGCCGCAGCCGTGGCCTTCCTGGCCTCCGGCGAGGCCGGCTACATCACCGGCCAGGTGATCCACGTCAACGGCGGCCTGTTCATGGGCTAAGAGCCCTGGACCGGCGGCAGCGCGGCGTGGTGCCGGGCGCCAGGCCGGGTCGGGGACTGTCTCAGAGGAAGGAGCCAAGAGGAGGAAGAAGAACCTATGTCCGTGGAAGAGAAGGTGACCAACATCATTGTCGAGCAGCTCAGTGTGGACCGGTCCAAGGTCCAGCCGGAGGCATCCTTTGTGGACGATCTCGGCGCCGATTCCCTGGACCTCGTGGAGCTGATCATGGCCATGGAAGAGGCCTTTGACGTGGAGATTCCCGATGAGAAGGCGGAGAAGATCCGCACCGTCAAGGATGCCATCGAGCATATCAAGGCGGAAACCGCCTGAGAGTCCCGCCGGGCAGGGGGGCATCGGTGGGAGGCCGCGTGACCTGGGCGGCGGTGGCTGCTGGCGCGGCTGCCGGCGCCCAGCCGTTTTGAGGAGGAAGCCTTGCGACGACGCGTAGTGGTTACCGGTCTTGGGCTGGTCACCCCTCTGGGAACCGGGGTGGACAAGACGTGGCAGGCCTTGTGCCGGGGGGAGAGCGGCCTCGGTCCCATCACCCGCTTTGATGCCAGTGGCTTCGAGGTGCGGATCGCCGCCGAGGTCAAGGATTTCGATCCCGAGGCCTTTATCGACAAGAAGCTGGCCCGCCACCTCGATCCTTTCATCCAATACGCCATGGCCGCGGCGAGCATGGCGGTGAGTGACGCCCGGCTGGCCATCACCCCGGAGAACGCCACCCGGGTGGGGGTGATCACCGGCTGCGGCCTGGGCGGGCTGTCCACCATCGAGAAGTACCATCTGGTGATCCTGGACAAGGGGCCGAAGCGGATGACGCCCTTTTTCATTCCCATGGTCATCCCCAACATGTCCGCCGGCCAGATCTCCATCGCCTCAGGGGCCAAGGGCCCGAACCTGGCGGTGAGCACGGCCTGCGCCGCCGGCACCCATGCGGTGGGCGAGGCGTTTCGCCAGATCCGCGAGGGGATCTGCGACGCCGCCATCACCGGCGGCTCGGAGTCGGTGATCTGCCCGCTCACCCTGTCCGGCTTTGGCGCCATGAAGGCCCTGTCCCGCCGCAACGACGAGCCGACCCTGGCCTCCCGGCCCTTCGACCGGGATCGGGACGGCTTCGTGGTGGCAGAAGGCGCCGGCATGCTGATCCTGGAATCCCTGGAGCACGCCCAGGCCCGGGGGGCGACCATCTACGCCGAAATGGCCGGCTACGGCCTTACGGGCGACGCCTTCCACATGGCGGCCCCGCCGGAGGACGGCGAGGGGGCCGCCCGCTCCATGCAGATGGCCCTGGACGATGCCGGCCTCGGCCCGGCGGACATCGACTACATCAACGCCCATGGCACCTCGACGCCCCTGAACGACATCTGCGAGACCCGGGCGATCAAGACCGTGTTCGGGGCCGAGGCGTACCGGCTGGCGGTGAGCTCCACCAAGTCCATGACCGGTCATATGCTGGGGGGCGCCGGCGGCATCGAGTCGGTGTTCACCGCCCTGGCTCTCTACCACCAGAAGGCGCCGCCCACCATCAACCTGGTGCACCCGGATCCGGAATGCGATCTGGACTATGTGCCCAACCAGGCGCGGGAGATGGCCATGCGGGCGGCGATGTCCAACTCCTTCGGCTTTGGCGGCACCAATGCGGTGGTGATCCTGAGGCGCTTCGAGGCGGGGTCGTGAGGATTGCCATCGGCTCGGACCACGGCGGTGTGGACCTCAAGTGCCGCCTTTTGGCGGTGCTGGCCGAGCTCGGCCACGAGATCCTTGATCAGGGCTGCGATTCGTCGGCCTCCGTGGACTACCCCCACTTCGCCCAGGCGGTCTGCGCCCTGGTGCGGGATGGCCAGGCCGACCGGGGGGTGCTGGTCTGCGGCACCGGTATCGGCATGTCCATGGCGGCCAACCGCTTCGATGGCATCCGGGCGGCGCTGTGCCACGAGCTGTTCACCGCCCGGATGAGCCGGGAGCACAACGACGCCAATGTCTTGTGTCTGGGCGGCCGGGTGGTGGGGCCGGGCCTGGCCGAGGAGATGCTCAAGGTCTGGCTGGCCACCGAGTTTGCCGGCGGCCGGCATCTGCGGCGGATCCGGATGTTTGACTGAGCTGTTTTGCCTGGCTGCGGCCGCGGGCGGGACCCGCGCGCCGCGGCCAAGGATGGACTGGTCGGACGCGTCCGGCGTGTCGGATCTGTCCCCATGGAGGGACCAACGTGTCGTTTCTCAAGGATACCGATCCCGAGATCTACCGGGCCATCCAGTGCGAGCTGGAGCGCCAGTCCTTTCAGCTGGAGCTCATCGCCTCGGAGAACATCGTCAGCGAGGCGGTGCTGGAGGCCCAGGGCAGCATCTTCACCAACAAGTACGCAGAGGGCTACCCGGCCAAGCGCTACTACGGCGGCTGCGACTACGCCGACCAGGTGGAGTCCCTGGCCATGGAGCGCGCCCGCACCCTGTTCGGTGCCGAGTACGCCAATGTCCAGCCCCACTCCGGCAGCCAGGCCAATATGGCGGTCTACATGGCCACCCTCCACCCCGGCGACACCATCCTGGGCATGAGCCTGGCCCACGGCGGTCACCTGACCCACGGGGCCCATGCCAACTTCTCCGGCCGGCTGTACAAGGTGGTCTCGTACGGGGTGGATCGCAGCACCGAGCGCATCGACTTCGACGAGGTGGAGCGGCTGGCCAAGGCGCACCGGCCAAAGATGATCGTCGCCGGCGCCAGCGCCTACCCCCGGATCATCGATTTCGCTGCCTTCCGCCGCATCGCCGACGAGGTGGAGGCCCTGTTCATGGTGGACATGGCCCATATTGCCGGTCTGGTGGCCGCCGGCGTCCATCCGTCGCCGGTGCCCCACGCCGATTTCGTCACCAGCACCACCCACAAGACCCTGCGCGGCCCCCGGGGCGGGCTGATTCTGGCCCGGGAGAAGTATGGCCGTCTCATCAACAGTCAGATCTTCCCCGGCATCCAGGGCGGGCCGCTGGTGCATGTCATCGCCGCCAAGGCCGTAAGCCTCAAGGAGGCCATGGGGGAGCGGTTCCAGCAGGATCAGATCCGGGTGGTGGCCAATGCCCAGGCCCTGGCTGCGGGGCTTACGGCCCAAGGCTTCCGTATCGTCTCGGGCGGCACCGACAACCACCTTCTCCTGGTGGACCTGACCGGCAAGGGCCTCACCGGCCGGGAGGCGGAGGGGGCCCTGGAGCAGGCCGGCCTTACCGTCAACAAGAACGCCATCCCCTTCGACACCCGCAGCCCGGTGGTGACCTCCGGCATCCGCATCGGTACGGCAGCGGTCACCAGCCGCGGCCTCGGTGTGCCGGAGATGGGCCGGATCGTGGAGTGGATCGACCAGGCCCTGGCCAGCCGCAACGATCCGGAGGCCTTGGGCCGGATCCGCCTCGCGGTCCGGGAGCTGTGCGCGCGCTTCCCCATCTATCCGTCTCTTTCCCGCAGCGATGAGTGATTCTCCTCCGGGCCGGCCCCCACGCCCCTCCTGGGACGAATACTTCCTGGCCATCGCCGAGCTGGTGGCCCAGCGCTCCACCTGTCTGCGCCGGCAGGTGGGGGCGGTGCTGGTCCGGGAGAAGCGGATCCTGACCACCGGCTACAACGGCGCCCCCACCCGGATCGCCCACTGCCTGGACGTGGGCTGTCTGCGGGCGGACCGCGGCGTGCCCTCCGGCGAGCGCCACGAGCTGTGCCGGGGCCTGCACGCCGAGCAGAACGCCCTCATCCAGGCCGCCCTGTACGGCACGCCGGTCGACGGCGCCAGCCTCTACTGCACCAATCTGCCCTGCGCCATCTGCACCAAGATGCTGATCAATGCCCGCCTGACCGGCATCTATTACCGGGATGGCTATCCGGACGAGCTGGGCTCCAGCCTCCTGGCCGAGGCCGGCATTCCCCTGGTGCATCTGCCGGGCAAGGGGGCGATATGAAGTGTCCCTACTGCGGTCATTTCGAGAACCGGGTGGTGGATTCCCGCCTCAACAAGGAGTACACCATCACCCGCCGCCGCCGGCTCTGCGAGGGCTGCAACCGCCGCTTCACCACCTACGAGCGGCTGGAGATGCTCCTGCCCATGGTGGTCAAAAAGGACGGCCGCCGGGAGGCCTATGACCGCCACAAGGTGGTGGAGGGCATGAAGAAGGCCTGCGAGAAGCGGCCGGTGTCGGTCACCGCCATCGAGGAGTTCGCGGACGATCTGGAGCGGGAGCTGCAGGATTCGGGGGAGCGGGAGATCCCCTCCGGCTGGATCGGCGAGCGGGTGGTGGACGGCCTGAGGCGCATGGACGACGTGGCCTATGTGCGCTTTGCCTCCGTCTACCGGCAGTTCAAGGACATCAACGAGTTCATGGAAGAGCTCAAGAACGTTCTGGCCAGCCGGGAGGCCGAGCGGGGTCATGGCGAGGCCTGAGGCCGCTGACGCCGCCTTCATGCGCCTGGCCCTGGCCGAGGCCAGAAAGGGCCTGGGTCGCACCGCCCCCAACCCGGCGGTGGGGGCGGTGGTGGTGGCGGGCGGCCAGGTGGTGGGCCGGGGCTTCCACCGGCGGGCCGGCACCCCCCATGCCGAGGTGCACGCCCTGGCGGCGGCCGGTGCACGGGCCCGGGGCGCGACCCTTTATGTCACCCTGGAGCCGTGCCACCATACCGGCCGCACTCCGCCCTGCACCGGCGCGGTGCTGGCGGCCGGCATCCGGCGGCTGGTGGTGGGCGCCCAGGATCCCAACCCCACGGTGATTGGCGGCGGGGCCGCCTTTCTCGCCAAACAGGGCATCGAGGTGGTGTCCGGGGTCCTGGCCGGGCCCTGCCAGGAGCTCATCGCGCCCTTTGCCAAGCACGTGGCAACCGGCCTGCCCTGGGTGGTGCTCAAGGCCGGCATGACCCTGGACGGCCGCATCGCCACGGCCTGCGGCCACAGCCAGTGGATTACCGGCGAGCGCGCCCGGCGCGAGGTGCACCGGCTGCGGGATCGCCTGGACGCCGTGCTGGTGGGCATCGGCACTGCCCTGGCCGACGACCCCCAGCTCACCTGCCGGCTGCCCCGGGGCCGGGATCCGCTACGGGTGGTGCTGGACAGCCAGGCCCGGCTGCCGGCCACCTGCCGCATGCTCACCCAGGGATCCGCCGCCGCCACCTGGCTGTTCTGCGGCCCGGAGGCCCCGGAGGAGCGGCGGGTCGCCCTGGCGCAGGCCGGCTGCCGGGTGGTGACCGTGCCCCGGACCGCCGGCGGCGGGCTGGATCTGGCATCGGTGCTCGGGGAGCTGGGCCGGGCCGGCATCACCTCGCTCCTGGTGGAAGGGGGCAGCCGGGTGCACGGCGCCTTTCTGGCGGCGGGTCTCGCGGACCGCTGCCTGTTCTTCGTGGCCCCCCGCTTGCTGGGCGGCGATGGCCTGCCGGTGGTGGCGGGTTTCGCTGCCCGGCGGGTGGAGGACGGCTTGGCGCTGCGGGATGTGACCATCCGGCACTGCGGGGCGGACTTCCTGGTCTCCGGAACACCGGTCAGGAGCAGGCAACCGTGAAAAACCAGGGGCGGCAGGGTGTGGCGCCCGGCCCCCACCCCGGCCCTCCCCCGCTGGGGGAGGGAGTCGAAGTTCGTGCGGCACAGGGGCAAAACTCTCCTCCCCCCAGCGGGGGGAGGTTGGGAGGGGGGCTGACTGGCTCCCCCAGGGGGCAGCTGATGTTCACCGGCATCATCCAGGGCCAGGGCCGGCTGCGGGAGCGGCGGCCCCAGGGCCAGGGCATGGTCTTTGTGCTGGAGGCGGATTTCGATCTGGCGGATCCCCAGGAAGGGGAGAGCATTGCCGTGAACGGCGTCTGTCTCACCGCCCGGGATATCCGCGGCCGCCGCTTTGCGGTGGATGTCTCGCCGGAGACCCTTTCCCGCACCAACCTGGGGGCAGTAGCCGCCGGCGCCGCGGTCAATCTGGAGCGCGCCCTGCGCCTGGCGGACCGGCTGGGGGGGCATCTGGTGAGCGGCCACGTGGACGCGGTGGCCCAGGTTCTGGAGCGAAAGCCCCTGGGCGATTTCGTCCTCTTCTCCTTCAGTCTGCCGGAGGCCCAGGCCCGCTATGTCATCGAAAAGGGCTCCATCGCGGTGGACGGCATCAGCCTCACCGTGAATGCCTGCGACGAGCGGTCCTTTGCCGTCTCCATCATTCCCCACACCCTGAAGATCACCACCCTGGGGGACAGACAGCCCGGGGATACCGTCAACCTCGAGGTGGACATCATCGGCAAGTATGTGGAAAGGCTCCTGGGACCGCTGGCCGGGACCAGGAAGGCGGGCGGCATCGACCCGGCCTTCCTGGCCGAGCACGGCTTCTGGCGCTGAGCCGACCGCTGGTGTTCTTTCCCCCGCAACCAAAGCCAGACAACTCGCGAAGGAGCCCGCCATGCCGGTGAGCAGGATTGAGGATGTCATCGAGGACATCCGGTCCGGCAAGATGATCATCCTGGTGGACGATGAGGACCGGGAGAACGAAGGCGACCTGTGCATGGCCGCCCAGATGGTCACCCCCGAGGCCATCAACTTCATGGCCCGGTACGGCCGTGGCCTCATCTGCCTGACCATGACCCCGGAGCACATCGAGCGGCTGCGGCTGCCGATGATGGTGCGGGACAACCAGTCGCCTTACGGCACCGCGTTCACGGTCAGCATCGAGGCCCGCACCGGGGTCACCACCGGCATCTCCGCCGCCGACCGGGCCCGGACCATCCAGGTGGCGGTGCGGGAGGACGTGCGGCCTGACGATCTGGTGAGCCCGGGCCATGTCTTTCCCCTGCGGGCCCGCCGGGGCGGGGTGCTGGTGCGCACCGGCCAGACGGAAGGCTCGGTGGATCTGGCCCGCCTGGCGGGCTTGCGGCCCGCCGGCGTGATCTGCGAGATCATGAAGGAGGACGGCACCATGGCCCGCATGCCGGACCTGGAGGCCTTTGCCGCCACCCATGACCTCAGGATCGCCACCATCGCCGATCTGGTGGCCTACCGGCTCCGGAACGAAAGCTTCGTGCACCGCGCCGCCGAGACCAGGCTGCCCAGCCGCTACGGCGGCGAGTTCACGGCCGTGGTCTACACCAACGACGTGGACAACCTGGAGCACCTGGCCCTGGTGAAGGGCACCATCGCCCCCGAGGCAGAGGTCATGGTCCGGGTACACTCCGAGTGCCTGACCGGTGACGTCTTCGGCTCCCTGCGCTGTGATTGTGGCGCCCAGCTGCACGCCGCCATGGAGATGGTGGCCGACGAGGGCTGCGGGGTGATCCTCTACATGCACCAGGAGGGCCGGGGGATCGGTCTGGTCAACAAGCTCAAGGCCTATGCCCTCCAGGATCAGGGCCTGGACACCGTGGAGGCCAACGTGCAGCTGGGCTTCAAGCCCGACCTGCGGGACTACGGGGTGGGGGCGCAGATCCTCCGGGACCTGGGGGTGAAGAAGATGCGGCTCATCACCAACAATCCCAAGAAGATCGTCGGGCTGCAGGGCTACGGCCTGGAGGTGGTGGACCGCCTGCCCATCGAGATCGAGCCCCTGCCCGAGAACCTGCGCTACCTCCAGTGCAAGAAGGACAAGCTCGGCCACATGCTGGGCCTCATCCCGACCCGGATGCAGGACCCGGACGGCGGACCGTGACCCTGAGGCACATGGATCCCTGGTGGAATCCGGTCGTGGGGTGCTCTCCAAGGCTCGCCGCTGACGCTCCATCAGGAGCCGTGCCGTTGTGCCGCTCTTGCCCTTGCAAGAAATCGTCCTGCCGTCCGCCACCTCTTTGGGGAGGGTGAACCTCGTTGAGTTCGAGCGTTGGGCTGACCAGGGAAGAGGCTGATCGAGCCGAACAAGAGTGGGTTGCAAGAGACTTGCCCCTCAATCTGCTCCATGCCCTGCTGGCACTGGATCTTCACAGCCCGCGCCGTGCAGCGACAGACGTCGCCCGCCTGCTTGAAGAGGCACTGGACCAAAGACTGCCCCAGCGCACCACCACGGACAGCTGTGGAGATGCGGCCAAAGCGGCGCCAGTGGAAGACCGAGCTGGAATGCAGCTCGAAGCCATCGAACTGGCCAACTTTCTCCAGTTCAGGCAGGTGGTCGTCGATCTGCGGTCGGACAGCATTCGGCCAGTGATTCTCATTGAGGCGCCCAACGGCTACGGCAAGTCAGCGCTCGTCCGCGCTGTTCGCTTCGCGCTTGCAGGGGAAAGGGAGAGCGAGGACATCCCTTACTTCGTCCATGCCGACACGCCTGGCCGCCAGGCCGAAGTCAAGGTCGTCCTTCGATTTCGCTCGCAAGCGTATAGTCAGATTGAGATCCGCCGATTACAAAAATATCACCGGGTGGGGAATGGCTGGGCACGCTCGGGGGCGGATGACCTCGCCGTTCGAGTGGCTGATCGTCCGATGCATGGCCATGATGCCGCCCAGTGGCTCGAGGCCCTGTTTCCGAAACAGCTCTTGGACTACTTCGTCTTCGATGCGGAGAGCAGCGTGGTACAGAAGTTGTCCGGCCAAAAGGGTACAGAACTTCCGCCTATCCAGGACGTCGTGGAGACCGCGCTCGCCATTCGGCCGTTGCGCGACCTTGCGAAGTGGTGCGATGACTATTCGCGCAAGACAAGCAAGAAGGCTCGCCAACGACGGGACGAGGTGGAGAGGGAAGGGAGGCGTCGGCGGGATCTTGAAGAGACAGCGGAACGTCTGCGCCGCAAGGAAGCGGACGAACGGCAATCCATCATTGATATTGAGCGCGAGTTGAGCCAGGCGCAGAAGGAGGTCGACACCTACAGCGGCAAGGGGCAGCCGGAGCAGCGTCGACGCCGGGACAACCTTCTCCGCGAACTGGAACGTGCAAGAGAAAGGCAAAAACGGGCCGAGCAGGAGCGCCATGAGATTGTGACCGAGTTGCTGCCGCTTGCTCTGATCGGGCTTTCGATTCGGCCTACGCCCACGACCGCGCAAGTCAGCAAGTCGGCCGATTGGCGCCAAGGAACAAACGATACCATTACGGCGATCGCGAAGGCTGTTTCGGGAGCTGGCTTCCCATGGGTACGCCGGCCGCCTCCGCCATACGATGAGATCCTCGAAGCGTTGCGCGAAACCGTAGGAATTCCCGCAACCGAGGATCAAAACCGGGCCCGGCGGCAGGAGGAGCGTCTGGCGTCCCTACGACAGCCGGTAGAGGCCGCCGGCCGCAAGCTCCGCAGCCTCCTGCAGCAGGCGGATAGTGGAAACCGCTGGGCAGAGCGTGTGCGGGAGATCCAACAGGAAATCGATGACCTGGCGTACCCGGTCGCGGAGACGCCATGGATCGAACGGTATGCGGAGGCCTCACAACGCAAGAATGGCCTGGAGCAGAAGCTCCAAGCAGCGCGGGAAGAGCTCAAGCGCTCGGGCGGGGAGCTCGAGTCGGTGCGAGAGGCGTTGACAGCGGCAGGGCCGGGAGCCTCGACCGTGGTGAATGAGATCGACAACATCGAACAACGATCCCGGTTGGCCGACGCCGCCGGCCAGGGGCTGGGCGCCATTGCCGATCACATGCTTAAGGAGCGCGTGAGCAGGCTCGAAATCGAGGCTTCGCAAATGCTCATTCGCACCGCCCACAAACACGATGTTCTGGCCCGCCTGAAGGTCGATCGGCGCACCTATCGTTACGCCGTGGTCGACAAGAACGACAATCCTGCGCCTGCCGGTCGCTCCACTGGCGAGCGCAACCTTCTGGCCCTTTGCCTCGTCCATGCGATCCGAGAGGCCGCGGGCGCACGCTTGCCGATGGTCATCGAGGCGCCGTTACGCGTGCTTGATCCCGAGCACCGAGAAGCCGTCCTGCGCGAGATGCTGGCGAAGTGCACCGCCCAGATGGTGTTGCTCGTCACCCCAGAGGAAATCCCTGCCCACCCCAGCTACTCGATCCGCAACCAGGTGGCACAACGCCTGAAAATGATTCGTGGTGGCAGTGGCGAGCAGACGGACATCATAGACTGTCCGGAGGCTGTCCATGCCTGATCCGGTGTTCCGCATCCGTGGCAGTCGACTGGCGCAGACGTTGCGAGCTCAACTGGCCGTTGGTCTCGACATCGCTCCCGATGAATGTGACCGACTGGCTCTGGCTCTGGGCCTGGCTGCGGACCGCGGTGCCAGGGCCAACGACGACCACCCCCTTCGCCGTCTCGCCGCGAGCTGGGATCTCCATCTGTCGTATGAAAAGGCCTCGGACGACGATAGCCGGGGTGGCGAACATGATCTTAGCCACATTGATTTCCCGGGCATACGCTATCTCAGCACCGTCCTCACCGTCGACGGATCGGGAGAGGAGGCGCAAACACGGATGCGCCGGGCGCTCAACGCGGGCTATCGTCACTTGGGCACGCTCTACGACCGGATGCACCGAGACGCCCGTCGCCTGGTGCGCGAGCTTGGCGCGTGTCTGGTCTCTGCCATGGAAGGGGGCATTCAGGCTACGGACCTCCCGCCATCCGGTCCGGTTTCTGTGGAGCTTGGGCGTGATGCGACGACAGGAGAACCGGTCAAGTGGATTGTCAACCGTGAAGAGGGTCAGGATACTTCGGCCAGCCTGCGCATCGCGGGCGCACAAGGCAAGGGCAAAAGCCAGGGGCTGCTGGGGCTTCTGCACGCCATCGCCTCGGCCGCCCCTGCCACCGGGTTCATCCTCCTCGACTACAAGGGTGATCTGGCGAAAGGGCAGACAGGGGAGCCATTTCTCCGTTCCGTGGCTGGGCTCCGCGTCATTCGGCCACCCGAGCAGCCGCTGCCCATAAACCCATTCGATCTGCCCCGGGACGCGAATACGGACCTGGCCGCCGAGATCTTCTCGAGCACCCTCGCCACCTTTATCCCCCAGATGGGTGGGTGCCAGCAGGGGATCGTGGACAGGGCCCTGACCGAGGCATACCGCATGGCCCGTCAGGCGAACCGTGCGGGCCCGAGCCTTAAGGAAGCTCGGGACGCCGTGCGCCGGCAGTATCAAGAAGAAGGACGAGGAGATGACAGCGTGACTCGGGCCCTCGACCGACTCGCGGACAAGCCCATCTTCAGCCAGCGGTCCGAAATCGATGTGGCGGCTATCTTCCAGCA
>JBFMBH010000011.1 GCA_040755095.1 Thermodesulfobacteriota bacterium | reverse complement strand
AGGGGGTCTTGTCGAAGTCGAGAAAGCTCTCGATGTCGAAGACGAAGTAGGCCCCCATCCCCTTCCCCACCAGAGTCCGGCCGAGATCGGCGAAGGACCATTGCGAGAAGACATCCCGGAAGGCGTAGATCATCTCATAGTAGCGCAAAAACGACAGGTCGTCCTCGCTGCGGGCCTCGCCGGACAGAACTCCGGAAACCTGCGCAGCCAGGATCACTTCGAAACGTTCCCGGAGCACCGCCATGATGGGCGAGTTCCACACCACGACAAAGGCCGCAGTCATCGCCAGGAGAATGCCTCCGGAGAATAAAAGACGCCGGCCCCAGTGGTGCCGGCCAGCACGGACCCGGCTCGGCCAGGCCAGAGAGAGCAGGAGGATCGCCATGTTCAACGCGTAGAGCCGTGAATTCATAAGCAACACAATGGCCGTGATCACCACCAGGGGCACCGCCGAGGCCATGATCTGCCGCAGTCCTGACGCCAGTCGCGTCCGCACCACGTAGTAGGCCGCGAAGAAGATGATCAGGTAGTCCCGATCGAGGTAATCGTACTCACCCGTTGGCACGACAGCCGTGTAGGCCATGTTCAGGAGGACTTTGCCAACAAGGAACCAGAAGCAAACCGTCAGAATGGTCCGGCTGTCCGCCTGAGTGGTCTGCCGGCTCCCGAGCTCGAACATGCCAAAACAGCCCAGTACGAAGCCGAAGAGGCTCACAAAGTTGCTCACCACCCAGTAGATCGGGTTGAGAAAGAGGCTTGCCAGACCATTGAGGGAAAACGAGGCGAGCAGGACGATATTGAGCAGCTCGGCCTCCTGAAGACGGCCAATGAAAGCCATCCTGCCCAGGCTACGCCCGCTGTAGGCCAGGTAAGCCCAAGCGAAGAGCAGGAAGGCTGGCGCCAGAAGAAGGCTGAACTGGTCCCGGAAGAAGATGTAGCTCTTGGGCGAGCAGACGAAGAGCACGAGGGCACCGGCCACCAAGTCCGACGGGCGCAAGGGCCGCAAGCGGACGGTCCCGGCCGTGTCCGTCAACATCGTCATGCCGTCCCCGGACTCACGCCGCTAGCCGGTGGCGCTGGGTCCAGCTGCTGTAGTCCACACCCAATCCGTCGAGCAGGGCGCACAGCGCCCGGAGCTCGAAGGCGAAGGCAGCGGTCAGATGCTCGTAGGCGACCCGGGACATGGCCCGGTCGTTCTTGGACAGCCAGCGGAAGAGGTGGTTACGGATCCTGACCCGCGCCTCGTCACTGAGGAGATGCCGGGCGGCGTTGCGCATCAGGTTATCGTCCCCGAACAGCAGCTCGTAGAACGGCTTCAGAAGTGGATAGCGGCAGACACCGCTGGCGTTGTTCACCGCCAGCTCCTGGCGGAAGCTGTCGTCAACGCCCAGGAACCGGTAGACCTCCCCAAGCACCAGGTCAGGTCGGGCCACAAAATCCTCGAACAGCACCACCTTCACCTGGGAAAACGTCTGTACATAGGCCTGCAGCTGGCGACTGTAACAGCCGACCGTCTTGTAGCCATAGCGCATGGGATAACGGCCCTCGGCCAGGCGGGCATCCTCGGCCTTCAGAGCGGCCAGGAAATCCAGTTCCTCGGTACAGGTCTGGGCCACGAATTGAAAGTGAGACAAAGCACGATCCACGGGGTGACGAAGAATGGCGATGATCTTCAGCTTCTGCCAGTCGGCAACATGTTGCCGGATGGTGGCGATGGCCTTGTCATGGAAGAAGAGATACTCCGGGGAGCACTCTCCGGTCAACCTGGCTGGGCCGGCCTCTGCGAACAGCTCCTGATACCGCTGCCAGTCGGTGACAAAGGGGGTGTTGACCAGATAGCGGCCGTAGCGGGAGGCGATCTCGCCGTCATGGAAAGCGAAGAAGGCCGGCTCCTTGATCCTGGGCAGGAAGAGCTGGGGGTGCTCCTTGAGGCACATGTAGAGAGAGGTGGTTCCAGCGCGCTGGGCGCCCACCACGAGAAAGGCCGGACAGGGTCGGGCCCCGGAACGGAAGGTGCTTGCAGGGTTCAGGGTCATAGGCGGCGGATCTCCCGGTTCATTGGCCGGCTCGGTGCCTCCGGAGCAGCCTTTCCAAGCCCGGAACATACGGAGTGAGCACTCCGAACTCCCGCCAGACCAGCCAGACCGCCAGGAGATTCCACGACGAGACGGTAGCCACGTTGGTCACCGCCGCCCCGTAGATGCCAAACCGGGGGATGAAAACGGAGTTGAGGCCCAGATTGAGAACAGTGGCTGCGCAAGCGATATTCCGGAACAGCCGCTCCCGGCCGGTCATCTGCAGGATGATGCCAACGGAGCCGCAGTTGGCGTTGATGAACTCCCCCAGGGCGAGCAGGGCCAGAATCTGGCTGCCCTGCCGGAACTCCTCCCCGAAAACGCCCAGCACCGGCCCGGGCAGGAGGAGGAGCAGGAGGAGGAGTGGCAACGACGAGATGAAGACCACCCGGGATGTGCGCCATACCAGCCCGACGAAGCCGTCCCTATCCCCCAGAGTATGGAGCTGGGCGTACCGCGGTGCCACCACGACGTTGATGACCAGGAGTACGATGCCCACTACCGAAGACAGGCGCACGGCGATGTTGTAGATCCCCACCTCGGCCCCCGTCCGGAACACCCCCAGCAGGAGAATGTCCACCCACCCCATGACGAAGAACATGATCTTGGAGGTCATGAGGGGCAGCGATACCGCCAGCATGGGACGAATAGCGGCCATGCCTCCACGGTACAGGCCGGCCAGCCCCAACTGGCGGTGGAGCAGCAAACCGCCGATAACCGTCGCCAAGACGATGGCTGCTCCCAGGGCCTGGATCGGTACCTGTGCACCCTCCCAGTCCAGGCCCTCCAGGAGCAAAAAGGCCGCCAGACATGAAAACAGGTACAAGGAGGCGTTCTGGAGAAACCCGTAGGCGCCGATCCGCCGCAGGCCCCGCAGGCTCTCGGTCTGCAAGAAGAAGAGGGCCAAGACCGGCACCAGGCACGCCACTTCCCGCAGACTCGCCTCCAGCTCCGGCTTCCTGAAGAGATCCCGGGCCAACGGGCCGGCGGCCAGGAACAGCAACAGCCCCACGCCCAACGAGCAGGGCAGGGCCACCGCTACCGCGCCCGCCAGAAAACGCCGCACCTGCTCGCCCTGTTCCCTGGCCGAAAATTCCGCCACGAAGCGCAGCAAGGCGATATCCAGCCCCAGACGACCCAATACGGTGGCAATGTTGAGCACGGTGTAGGCGATGGTGAACAATCCCATCGCCTCTGCTCCCAGACGCCTACTAATAAGAAGTGCGAACAGATAGCCGAGGACTATTCCCAGCCCGTGGCAGGCAAAGGTGATGACGCTGCCCCGCACGAACGGCTCTGCGAGGGCAGCTCGAATCCTGGCCAGCCCCCGGTGGACGCCTCGTTGCTGCCCGTCCCGGTCCACAACGGTCATCGGGCGGCAGCAGCCGGTCGCAGGGAATGGCAGGGCACCCCGAGAATTCCCCACCTCAGGCCCATGTGGTCCCCCGGAAGATCTTGTGGTGGTCGATCCGATCCTGATGGCAGACGACAAAGGCCAGCAGCTGTTGGAGCACGGCATCGGTGAGGAAGTGCGGCTGGAGGCCCAGCTCCAGCAGGCCCGTGTGCCGGGGGTTGTAGTAGTGCTCCTCCTTCTCCACCCGGGGGTTGGGCAGATGCTGCACAGTCACCGGCAGCCCCATGGCTTGACCCACCCGCTGCACCCGCTGGGCAAGGTCATTCACCGTGAAGGTTTCGGTGAACTGGTTGAAGATGCGGAGCTCCCCGGCCCCAGGCGGATTCTCCAGGGACAGACGCACACAGTTCAAGGTGTCCCGGATGTTGAGGTAGCCCCGGGTCTGGCCACCCTTGCCGTAGACGGTAAGCGGTACCCCAGCGACGGCCTGGACCACGAAACGGTTGAGGACGGTGCCGAACAGCTCGTCGTAGCTGAAAAAGGGTAGAAGAGCCTCGTCCCCTTCGTTCTCGTCCGTGAACACGCCGTAGACCGGTCCCTGCATGAGATCGGTCACCCGCAGCCCCCAGATCCGGACATAGAACCACAGGAGGTCGGTGTCCATGATCTTGGTGGAGTGGTACAGACTGCCTGCCTGGCGCGGAAACAGAAATCGGTCACTGCGCCCCTGGTGGTGGATCTGAAGCCAACCCTCCTCGATGTCGATGTCCGGCGTGCCATACTCGCCCATGGTTCCCAGCTTGATGAGATGGACCTGGGGGCAGAACTCCCGAATGGCATGGATGACGTTGGCCGTCACTCCCAAGTTGTTGTGAAGAGTCAGGTCCGCAGCCTGGCGGCGGAGCATGGAATAGGGCGCCGACGGCTGCTCGGCATAGTGCACGATCGCCTCCGGCTGGAATTCCCGGAAGACCCGGGCTACGAATTCCCAATCCAAAAGGTCACCGACTGCAGCCCACAGCGTCCGGCCGGAATAACCGGACCAGCGCCGAATCCGGGCTTGGAGGTTCGGCACCTCGTAGAGCGGCTCTACGTCCTCTTCCCGGGCCAGGCGGCGGCGCAGGTAGCTGTCCACCACCCCCACCTCGCAACCCTGCGCCGACAAATGCATGGCGGTCGGCCAGCCAAGATAGCCATCCCCGCCCAGGATCAGGACGCGCATGCCTCCGCTCCTGCCTGGTTGTTGCTCCAAAGCGGTCGGTGTCATACCTCAGGACTCGTTGTCTTGCCCGAGCAGGCCGTTCTGCCGCAAGAACGAGCGAACCGTCTCCCGGTCGATGGCCGTCTCCCGGGAGGAGACGTAGGGGTTGGTGACGGTGGTGGAGAGCACGTCAGGGTAGTCGTAGCCGATGCCTTCGTACAGGCCACGAAACGCCGGCAGCACCACGAAATAGCGACCCAGTTCCACAGCGCGACGGGTCTCCTCGCCGTTCATGAGCTCCTCATAGAGCTTCTCGCCAGGCTTGACGCCGATCTCCGACACCTCGATGGTTCGGGGGTCGCGCCCATGCTGGGGGGCCAGTTCCTCGATCATCACCGCAGCCAAGTCCTCGATGGTGACCACTGGCATCTTGGTGATGAACACCTCACCACCCCGCGCCAGCTCCACGGAATCAATCACCAGGCGCACCGCCTCCTCAATGCTCATGACGAAGCGGGTCATCTCCCGGTGGGTCAAG
Organism: Thermodesulfobacteriota bacterium; assembly: GCA_040755095.1. NCBI lineage: Bacteria > Pseudomonadati > Thermodesulfobacteriota > Thermodesulfobacteriota bacterium. The sequence continues at coordinate 47,785 of JBFMBH010000011.1, read as the reverse complement.
GTGACTGGCCCTCCCCGGGCGATCTGCTGCCGGAAGATGGGTATCACCGAGCCCCGCGAGCCGAGGACATTGCCGAAGCGGGTGGAGGTGAAGACTGGGCCGCCTTCGCCCCGGCTACTGTTAGCCGCGGTCATAAGTCGCTCGCCCATAAGCTTGGAGGTGCCCATGACATTGGTGGGGTTGACCGCCTTGTCGGAACTCGTGAAGATCACCTTGCGGACCCGGTTCTCGAAGGCGGCGGCGATGATATTTTGAACCCCCAGGATGTTGGTTTGCACCGCCTCGAAAGGGGAACGTTCACAAAGAATCACATGCTTAAGGGCCGCAGCGTGGAAGACGATGTCAATTCCGCGCATGCGGCGATACAACTTATCCCGGTCCCGGATGTCCCCGAGGAAGAAACTGGCGCGCGAATCGGCGAGATACCGCTGATCCAGGAAGAAGAGCTCACTTTCGTTGTTGTCGATGCCGATAACCTCAGCCGGATCGTACAAGGGATTGCCCAGCAGCTGCCGGATCAGCTCCGAGCCTACCGTACCGCAAGCACCGGTGATGAAGATTCGCGATCCCGCGAGTGGATGTGCCAAGGAACCCTCCTCCGCTCTATCCCCAGGGTACAGAGGCTGCTTCAGAATCGAGGCGATCAGGAGGCCAACCAGCGGGTGCCCCAGGGCAGAGCCTGCCGCAGACGAGCCAGTTGCGCCGGGTCAGCGTTGGCCTTCATACTCCGCCCGAATTCCCGCAGAAAAGCTGCGATCACCCCAAAGGCCAAGGCGACCACCACCGCCATGACACAAATAAGCGGCCGATTCGGACGCACCTTCTTGTCCTCGTCTATCTGCAACGGCGGGTCCACCACCTCGAAGCTGTAGTAGTGTTGGGCACGGGCGAAGGTCTCCCGCTCTATCTCCTTGGCGAGCAGGCCGGCCAGCTTGTCCCGCAACAGAGCATCGGCCGTATGCTGCAGCTGCTCCTGAAAGAATCGCTGGTTGTCGATGGCCTCCCGCAGGACCGCCTCTCGAAGGATCTCGCTCAGTCCGCCCAGGTACCACTCCACCATCGCCTTAGCCATGACTGGATCCCGATGCTCGACGGCCAGCACCAGCACCCCCTTCTTGACCTCCGTGGTCACCGAGCGCATGGCCATCAACCGTCTGATGCCATCCTGCTCGGTGGGTATCTTCTGCCCCCGCCATGTCTTGACTTGGGGATCCCACAGCTTTGGAAACAGAACGGGCATCAGGTCGTGCTCGGCGATCACCCGGCGCGCCAGCTCTCGACTTTTCGCCGTGACCTCGAGCCGGGCCAGTTCCTTGCTGCCGCCCCCACCGAACAGGTCGGTAGCCATGCCACCGAGACCGCCTGCCGCGGCCAGGTCCGTCTGCTTCGTGCCTGGAAGCACGGTCAGGGTCGCCTCCGAGCGATAGACATTCGGGAGCAGTCCGAAGGCGACAGCAGCCGCGGCAGCCCCGGCCGCCAGAGCCAAGCCAAGGATGATGCGCCTGGCGGCGAGGATCACCAACAGAAGGTCCAGGAGGTTGATCTCCCCCACACCGCCCGCTGGTGCCGTTGAATCCACAAGTGCTGTGGCAACCGGATCATTCATGGGCAGGACCACCGGGCCAGGATAGCAATGGCGCTGGCTGCATCAATCGAACACCTGAGTGATGACAATGCCAGCCGCCACCGCCATCTCATAGAGGATGGAGGTGACGTCCTTGATGTCCCGCTTCAGGCTGGTGTGGATGAGCTTCGGTGGTACCACCAGGGTGTCGCCGGGATAGAGAGGCCGGTCCTCGAAGCTGGAGAAGACGGTAGTCACGTAGCCGCGTTGTCTCTTGCCATGCACCGAGCCGTCGGCCTGGATGACATAGATTTCGTCCTCTTCGGCGTACTTGGTGGGCCCGCCGGTCTGGCCCAGGGCCACGGTAATGGTGGTGCCCTCCAGGCCGCAAATCAGGGTGGTGGGGTTGTAGACCTCGCCCAGGACGGCCACAGTACGGCGGACCGGCGGTACATGCAGATCGTCGCCGTCTTCCAGGAGCACGTCAAACTCGCTGTCCGCAAACCCCGGTCCGGGGGCCAGCTTCATGACAACACGGCCGGTGGCCTTGATCCTGCGCAGCCGCTCGATGAGGGTGCGCTGGGCGTCCATGGTCTGCTTCTCGGCCTCGATATCCTCTTTGGTCAGGGTCTCGGTGAGTTCCTGGGTGGCGCCCCGGGCCAGCTCACCGGCCAGGCGATCCACCAGCTCACTCATGCGCTCCTGCTGCTGGACCCGGGCCGATTCCCGGGTAAAGCGGGCGCCCCGGAAGTAGGCCAGGGGCGTGAAGCCGCCCGCCCGCTCGATGAGGGAACTCAATCGTTCCCCTTTGCGGATGGTGTAGGAGCCTGGGAAATTCACCTCCCCAGAGATCCGCACCTCGGCGGTCTCGCCCCACTCCGGGATCCGTTTGACGGTGAGCACGTCCCAGGGCTGCAAGGCGATATTGTGCCGCAAGTCGCCCGCCAGGGCCTGGCGGAGGTTGATCTCGACGAGGGATGTCTCCACCTGGCGGCCGTCGACGATCCGGTAGCGGACGATCTCGGCGCGGTCCAGATAGGCAGCCTCTCGGGGGCTGCCGGCCACCAGTACCAGGTCGCGGACGGTCATATTGGCGGCATAGGGATAGGAGCCGGGCTTGTTCAGCATGCCCTTGGCCTGCACGGTATGGTGCTCCTTGTATTCCCAGACACTGTGAACCACCACCCGGTCCAAATCCTGGAGGATGAGGTTGTAGTCCGGATCGCCGGCCAGGGCCTTGTCCAGCTCGAAGGTGAGGATGGTCACCTCCTTGGTGCGCCAGTCGGTACGATAGAGATGGCCGGTGGTCATGGAGGCATCCCGAGTGAAGCCGCCGGCCTTGAAGACCAAGTCCTTGACCCGCATGCCCTGGGTGAGGGGATAGGCCTTGGGCTCCTTGATCTCGCCATCGATGCTGGCGAATTCCTGCCAGCGCTCCTCCCACACCGAATGGATCCGCACCCGATCCAGGTTCTGCACGGCCAAGTTGTGCTGGGGATCATCGGCCAGGGCAGCGGCAACGTCGAAGTACAGGGTGTGTTGTCTCTGGGCCTCGTCGGTGCGGATCAGCTCGGCCTTGGCAAGATAGGCGGTCTCGGTGAGGCTGCCGGCTTTCTGGATGAGATCCTTGACCCGCATCCGCTCCACCGGGTAGCTGCCGGGCTTCCGCACCTCCCCCTCGATAAGGGCCTTGGGCTTGTCTTCGAAGGCCCATTTCGAAAAGACATGGATCTCATCCATGGGCTGGAGGGCGATGTTGTGGCTGCCCGGCACCCCTGCCAGGAGAGCACCCAAGTCGAAAGGGATGAGCTCGGTGCTCATGTCCTGCAAGTGGTAGCGCTTGATGAGGGCATACGAGTAATGGGCGTCTGGCAGCAGGCTCTCCACGTCCGGCAGCACATCCCGCACCCGCAGGCCGGGCCGGAAGGCGTACTCGCCCGGCCGGGCCACGTTGCCGATCAGGGTCACGGCGTTGGCGGCAACCGGCATGAGGGAGAAGACCTTGACCACGTCGCCGTCCGCCACGGGCACCGGCTGCTGCTTCTCCACCGTGTCGTACGGGATGTCGAGGATGATCTCCTGCTGGTTGGCGAAGGCCCGCTCGATCTGCAGCCGCTGGTTGTAGGCCCGGGGCGCCAGGCCGCCAGCCAGGGCCAGCACCCCCTGCAGGGTTCGCTCACCTTGCATCTCGTAGATGCCTGGCCGCTTGACGTTGCCGGTCACCGCCACCAGGGGGCCCACCGCCGGAACAAACACCACGTCGCCTGCCATGAGACGGGTGTCGTCACTGATGTCGCCCCGCTGGAGGAAGCGGTAGAGATCGATGCGGCTGGTAATCTCGCCGTTGCGCTTCAGCTCCAGGCCCCGCAGGGAGCCCAGGGGCGTAGGACCGCCGGCGGCGAGCAAGGCGTGCACCGCCGTGGCCAGGGCGCTCACGGAGTACAGTCCCGGCCGCTTCACTTCGCCCAGAACGAAGACCTGGATGGTGCGCAGCTTGCCCATGGAGACGCTCACCGACACGCCGGTGATGCTCTCCGCCTGCTGGCTGATGAGGGCCTTGACCTCCCGCAAGGTGAGGCCAGCGACACTCAGGGTGCCCAGCTTCGGGAAGTTGATCTCCCCCTCCGGGGTCACCTCCAGCTCGTAGCTGCCTTCCAGGCGGCCCCACATGATCACCTTGATGGCGTCGCCAGGGCCGACCACATAGTCCTCGGACACCGGCACATCCCGCAGGGGCGAGAAGGTCTCGGCCGGCCGGGAGAAGAGATCCTGGCCGAAGATGGTGAGACCCTTGGCAGCCGGACCGAACATCCGCTGGGCAAAGGCCGGCTGCCCGGCTACGATGCCCTCCGGCGCCCGCTGCTGCTCCGGTCCGGCTTCGCCGCCCGTGGCATCGGGAGCCGCCCCGCTCGCGGTCTCGGACTGCCGCGCGCCTTCCAGGAGCCGGCGACCGGTCTCGATCTCGGCGGGGGTGAGGGTGCCGTGGGCCAACCGCTCCCGAGCAGCTGCCGCCTGTTCGGGGCTGATCTGCCCGCTTTCCAGCATCTGCAGGCCCTGCTGCACCTGGGCCGGGGTCACTTGGCCGGAGGCCACCGCGGCCTGTACCGCCGGTGACTGGGCGATGGCGGCAGCGCCCTCCTGGGCCCCTGCGGGGCTGGCGGCCAGTAGCAGCCATGCCACGACGAGGGTGGCTAGTCGGCTCCCCCATGAAGATACGATCGCGTGCTTCAAGCTCAACACTCCGTTGGTGTTCTTGTTCCAGGTCCAACCGTTCCGACATCAGCTCCCGCTGGAGGGAGGAGGCCTACAAACTCGATGCCGGGATGTTTTGCCCCCTCCCTTAGCGGGAGAGAGTCTGCCCCCCGGGTCCGGCGCCGAGGGGGGGCCTACAGGGGCTCAGGCTCAGCCCAGGTCAACGATCAGGTCCACGAACTGCGCCAGATCGCCAAGGTGCCGCTGGATGATATCACGAATCATCCGGTAGTCCACCTTCCAGTACATGTGCACCAGGAGGTTGCGGAGCCGCGCCATTCTTTGCAGCCGCTCAGCCAGGTCCCCGGGCAGAAGACCGTGGACAGCCAAAGCGCGAAAGCAGGCGGCATAGTCCTCGGGCACGATACGCAGCCGGCGGGCCGCAACATGGTAACAGAGGGCCAGCGCCGCCTCAATGGCGATCTGCAGCCGGTAGCAGGCGATGTCCTGAAGATCCGCATCGGCCAGGAAGCGCTCCAGCGGCTCGACACCGATCCGTTGCAGGCGGGCAACGGAGTCGGTGATCTCCTGGCATCGGGTCCGGACCAGCTCCGGGTCAAGGGGCACGGCCGAAGGCCTCCCGGGTGGCCTGCACTAAAATCGGCTTGATGTCCAGGTAGCGCCTGGCCACCTCCTCCGCAAAACGGCAGCGCTCCTCCGGGTCCCGGTCCACGAGGATTTCGCCGCGGATCACCGAGAACAGAAAGGACACTGGCGCCTCGTTGACGATGCGCACGTCCACCGGATAAGCGGCCAGCTCGCCGAGGGCTCCGGCCAGCTGGGCGGCCTGGAGCAACGGGTTGTCCGGCCGGCCAGCCGTGATGACCGCGACGTCGATATCGTGAAAGGCCAGATCGCCCAGGAACGAGCCGTGCAACCAGGCGAAGCGGATCTCCGGCCGCGCCTCCAGGGCCGCGGCAAGGGCGGCACGGATCCTGGTCTTCTCCTCCCGGGTCGCACGGTAGGCCTTCCCTGGAATACCCATGACGCATAGCCTCATCCAAGGCTTCGTGCCTGTCGCGGCCGAGTTTTTCGCAACGCCGATATCCGATGGGCGAACAGCTATGCCGCGAGTTGACGTGCGTGGAGAATTTCGTGAGCTTGCATAGGTCGTATTTCTTGTGCTCGGAGAGTCAGAACCGCAACCGTTTGGCCTTCGCCCGTCACGAACTCCACCTCGAACGCCTCTCCGTCGCTATGGGACAGCACGACCGCCCCGATGTCGCCAGTGCTCAGCCCGTGCTCCTCGATATCGTGCGCCAAAACCACCGTATCCAGTTCTTGAATCATCTTCGTTCTCCTCCGGGATAATAAGCGGTTACAAATCGCGGCGGACCGCCTTCACGATCGGCGAACCAGACGGTTCTCACCACGATGGTTGTGCTTCTCGGGGTAACTATAGAGCCTTCGATGACATACTTCATCCCGTATGGTGTGCTCTCCTGTTCGACGACCCGCCCCACGGCGGCGATACGGCGGAGATCCTCGGCGAAAATCTGTGTGTTTTCGTCAGAATACCCGTGAGAACGGAAAAACTTGGCCTTCGCTTTCCCGACCGGATGGCGTAACGAGAGTATGTATTCGGCTATCTTCGCCGGCGGGATCGACGCAATTTCGAAGCCAGGAATAGACATACGTTTTGGATTCAGGAGTCATCACATCGGCAACACCACCTGGAACTCCTCGCCCACCTCGGCCATGGCGACCTGGCGCCCCCGTCTTTCGGCCTCCTGGCAGACCATGGGCAGGCCAGGTCCAAGCTTGTCGATGTACCGCAGGTTCTCCATGAACTTGACGATCACCGGGTTGACCGCATAGGAAACCCCCCGGCGAAGCTTTTCGACGGTGACGGTGTTGGGCAGCCGACCCGGGCTGATGACCTCCAGCCGGTCGTCGAACAGCAGCACCCGGGTCCGGGAGCCGGCAATGGCATAATTGCGGTGCACGCAGGCGTTGACCAGAAGCTCCCGAAAGACCTTGTCCGGATAGGTTGGCTCCAGCTCCCGCCGCTGTGCCCCTTCGATGACCGAGGGCTGTCGGAGGTTGTTCCGGATCACTGCCAGCGCCGTATCCACCTGGTAATCCAGGTTCCCTTCGATGACCTGGCGGTCCACCAGCTCGGCATCCGGCCGGCGACCGGCATAGTGGGCGAAGCTGATGCTGCTGTTCCGCAGGTGGCGCTGCGGTTGGATGCCAAAGACCAGAAGGCCGGCCACCGTCGCCTCGCCAGTCTCGGTGAGGATGTCGGTGTTGCGCAACAGGCTCGCAGGGTCTTCTTCCTGGGCAAGATCGATGTCGTAACGCTGAAAATAGACCGCGATCTTGGCCAGGTTCAGATCCCGGATACCGGTCTTCTCGACCCCGGTCAGATCGTAATGGAAGACGCCTGCCTGCTGAAACAGGCGCATCAGCTCCCCCTGAGATGCCGCCCGGCTCGTGGATCCCACCCGCACCAGGAAGAGGTTACGGCTGGTCTGGTAGGGCCTTTCCTTGCCCTTGGGGACATCGATGACCGCCAGACGCTTCCCCTGCCAGACCACCTCCTGGTACGTCGGCGACAGGGGTGGCACCACGTTCTGGCGCGCGATGTTGGCGATCCACTCCTCCCATGAGCGTGAGTCATCCAGCCCCTCGACCCTGCCAGCATCATCGATGCCGAGCAGGATGGTTCCCCCCTGGGAGTTGGCAAAGGCGACCAGTTCGCGGGCCAGCGAGTCCGGATGCGCTCCGGCGGACTTGAATTCGACGCCGCTGTTTTCAGCCTGAGCGATCAGTCGCTCGACCCGGTCAAGCAGTTCCATTCCAGCGCCGGTACCCCTCCCCCTGCCACCGCACCCGGCTCTCCGAGCATCCTTGCGGACCGCTCAGATCACCTGCGGGTGAGCCCATCCTTGTCCAGGCGGGCACAAACGATGGCGAAGACCGCCTCAGCTGCAGCCAGAGCCCGTTCGGCCTGCTGCCGGCCGATCATCTCGAAGGGTGCCCCGCCGGGAAAGGCGTCGGGATACCCTACTCACTGCCAGCTGCCGACATCGGCATCCTCGCCATCGCCTCCAGGCCGATCGTCGTTGCCGTAGGAAAAGATATCCACCTCGCCATGCTCGCCGGGGTTCTGGTAGTGGTAGCCGCGGTCCCAGGGATCCCGGGGCAGATCCTTGGCCAGATACGGCCCAGTCCAGCGGTCACTGCCCGGGTTTCTCACCAGGGCCTCCAGGCCCTCGCCCTGGGACGGATAGCTGCCCACGTCCAGCCGGTAAGCGTCCAGGGCCGTCATCAGCATCTCGATCTGGGTCTTGGCCGTCTTCTGCTTGGCCATGCCCAGCTTGCCGAAGAGACGGGGCCCCACCAGAGAGGCCAGCATCCCCAGGATGACGATAACCACCAGAAGCTCGATGAGGGAAAAGCCCTTCTGACGGGCACAGCGAAGACGACGAGGGGTGGCACGATGCATGGCGTTTCTCCCCGACCATGATGGACAATACAAGGCGCGGCCGGCTGGGCCATGGCGGAAAGGACTTGCCGCAGGGAGGCCATCCGCTCCGCCGGCCTCAGGATGGCAGATCCCAGCGCAGATAAAGCGCCCCAAGGCGGTCCAGAAAACGTTTGCCCGTCTGGCACACAACGACGAGGTCGACGTCACTGAACTCGTCCCAGTCCTCCCGGGCCAGGGGAGCCACAAAGGATGATCAGCTCCGGAGCGAAGGGCTGAAAGATCCTCAGCACATGGCCTTGAAGAGCCGGCAGATCCAGAGCCGCCCGCTTTGCCGGCACGCCGGGGCTCCGCAGGGCCGTGCGGAGTGCTCTGTGCCCCAGGTCGTTTGGGCTACCTCGGCTGACAGACATGCCGCTCCCCCGAGAAGTTCACAGCCAACGCCCGCCAATGACGGCCAGAAAACTCTCGAGGGTGGCGACCACGTCCTGGGCAATGCGATGGACTTGGCCCAGGTCGATGCGAGCGTATTCGTGCACCAGCAGGTTGCGGAACCCCACGGCCCGTACCATCTGCTCCACGAGGGCCGGATCGAGGATCCCCTCCCGCTCCAACAGATAGAAGAGCTCACTCGTGCTGCCGGCCACCCCAAGATCCAGGTCGCTCACCAGGTGGGCTGCCAGGTCGATGCACCCCTGCACCGCCATTTGCAAGTTGAAAAGGACGCTTTCCTGACGGTCCAGGTCAGCCACAAAAACGTCCAGGGGCACGTCCCGCTTGCTGCGGACCCGGTCGAGATGCCGGGCGATGGCTCCGGCCTTGGCGCAGACGAGATCCCTATCCACCATGGCTGGCAAACCTGTCCATGAGCCGCGCCTGCATCCGCCTCAGATGGGGCAGAAAATCCAGGTACTGCACCAGGCTGGTCATCCGGAAGCGGGCCAGCTGGCCGGGATCGACGGCCAGAACCAGCCGGCCTCGGCGAAACACCTGCATGCGGGCCACGTCCGAGGCGTCGTTGAGCACGAGGATGTCCACATCCCGCCGCAGCAACCGGCAAAGGTCAGGCAGCCACTGGTCCAGAAGGGCCTTGCGATCCAGGTTCCTTGCGGACTGGAGCAGGACGGCGATGTCCACGTCACTGCCAGGACGCTCCCGGCCCGCGGCCACCGAACCGAACACGTAGACCGCCAACACCTCCGGCCGGAAGGAAAAGTACTCCGCGAGCTGCCGGCCGAGCTGAACCAGATCCGCCATGGCCGAAACCGTTCCCCCCACCGGTCTTCGCTCCGCTGCAGTAAGGCGTTGCCCGGCCCCGCCGCCCCTGGCTCCACGCGCCCCCTCCCCCAGCGGGGGACGGCCGGGGTGCGGGCATGCCAGTCTCTGTTCCTCCGCGAGCTCCCGGTGAACAGGGCTGCCTGCCGCCGGCCGCCCCGGCCCGCCTCCGTTCCAGCGTGGCCTCTCAGGAGTGACGGCCAAACAGCCCGCCCAGAAAGCCGGGCTTCCTGGCAGGCGGACCGCCGGGGGCCGCCAGCTGCGCCTTGAGGCCAGCGGTCACCTTGCCTTCCAGAAACGGCACTTCGAAGCACTTCTCGTGCATCACCGGTCCATGGCCAAAATAGCCGTCCTCGCCGAAGAGCTCGCCATGGTCCGAGGTGATGATGATATGGGTGCCTTCCGGTGCCTTCCCGAACAGGCGCCGGTACTGGCCGTCCAGGTATTCCACACAGCGCACCTGCTGCTGCCGGAGCCGCTCCATCTCCTGGGGATCGAAAAACCGTTTCTCCTCCGGCTGTCCCGCCCCCTTGCCCTTGTCCCGCAGCAGGTCGTCCATGTGCTTGAAGACACCGTGCACGCCGGAGATGTGGGGCAGATCCTCACCCTGGAGCATGTACGGGTAATGGGTCTCGCCCAGGTTGAGGAACGAGAACACCGGCGCCGGGCCCCCGAAGTCCAGGCCGTCGATCATGCCGGCAAAGTCGTTGTGGCTGTCCATGAGCCGGTAGTCATCGAAATGCACGGCCATGGAGGTCATGGGATTGAGGACCGGCATGGAGACCCGGGCCACGGTGCGATAGCCCAGGTCCTTCAACACCTTGGGCAGGGAAAGCTCCGGCACAAAGGTCCGGAAGGACAGGCCCTCCTGGCCGATCCGCTCCACCCACTTGCTGAACTCCTCCTTGTAGACCTCGGAGGCAAACACCCCTCTGGGGGAGGTGTGGGGCATCATGCCCATGAGATAGGCGTAATGGGCCGGTGAGGTCCAGGAGGCGTAGGAATAGCGCTTCTCCACCCCGGTGCCGTTGGCGGCGGCGAAGGCGTCCACACTGGGGGTGGCCGCGGCCACAAAGGTGTCGTGGCGGCAGCTGTCCATGATCACGAAGACGATATGGTTCATGGGACCGTCGCTGTTCCTTCGGCCAGCAGGCAGCGGAAGTAGTCGATTGTCCGCACGAGACCGCGGTCGAGATCGACCTGCGGCTGCCAATCCAGCTCTGCCCGGGCCTGGCTGATGTCCGGCCGCCGCTGTAGGGGATCGTCGCTGGGCAGGGGCCGGAAGACGATCCGCCCCCGGCTGCCGGTCATGGCCAGCACCTTTTCGGCCAATTCCAGAATGGTGAACTCGGCCGGATTGCCCAGGTTGACCGGGCCGGTCACGGCATGGTCCGTGGCCATGAGCCGGATGAGGCCCTCCACCAGATCGTCCACATAGCAGAAGGAGCGGGTCTGACGGCCGTCACCATAAACGGTGAGGTCCTGGCCCTGGAGGGCCTGGACGATGAAGTTGCTCACCACCCGGCCATCATGGGGATGCATCCGCGGCCCATAGGTGTTGAAGATGCGGGCCACCTTGATGGTCAGGTCATGCTGGCGCCGGTAATCGAAGAAAAGGGTCTCGGCACAGCGCTTGCCCTCGTCGTAGCAGGAGCGGACGCCGATGGGGTTGACGTTGCCCCAGTAGTCCTCCCGCTGGGGGTGGACAGCCGGGTCACCGTACACCTCGGAGGTGGAAGCTTGCAGGATCCGGGCCCGCACCCGCTTGGCCAGGCCCAGCATGTTCAAGGCGCCCATCACCGAGGTCTTGGTGGTGTGCACCGGGTTGTACTGGTAATGGATGGGCGAGGCTGGGCAGGCCAGGTTGTAGATCTCATCCGCCTCGACAAAGAGCGGCTGGCAGATGTCGTGGCGGATGATCTCGAAATAGGGGCTGGCGAGCAGATGCTCCACATTGGCCTTGGTGCCGGTAAAGAAATTGTCCAGACACAGCACCTCGCAGCCCCGGGCCAGCAGGCGCTCACAGAGATGGCTGCCGAGAAAACCGGCCCCACCGGTGATCAGCACCCGCTTGCGGGCCAGGGAGGAATAGGGCGGTGAGGAGGCAGGATAGCTGGTCATGGGGCTCCCGGAAGAACGGAGTGAACAAGAGGTCAAGAAAACCGCTTTTCCCCCGGGCTGTCAACCCCCTTTTCCCGCCGCTGGTCCCGGAGCGCTCAGTCCCGCAGCTCGTCGAGGTGACGGCTCAGGGTGTCGGGGTTGCCTCGGTTGGCCATGGGGTAAAGAGCGTTGATCTGGCCCACCGTCTGGCCTGGATCCCTGGTCCAGGGCCGCAACGAGTAGCTGAGCTTGCGCGGCACATCCCGGTCGGTAAAGAGGCTGAAGGGGATGGTGAGGTAGATGCCCTTGTCGTGGTAGCCCCGGTTGTACGAAGCGACAAAGCCGCTGGTATCGGTGATCGAGTACCAGACGCCCACGGTGAAGTGGCGGAAGGTGCGGCTGACATCCAGACGGCCACCCCAGTCACCGGCCAGGAACCGGCCCACCTTCAGCCCCAGGTCAACCCCGTAGGCCGGCAGCAGCGCCCCGTAGAGATTGCAAAAAAGGGTGCGATAGTCCTGGGCGCCTTGCAGGTGGAATTCACGATCCAACCCCCGTTTCCAGACCCACTCCGACTCCAGGCCCGCCCCCCAGCGCCCTGACGGCGCCAGCCGGAAGATCTCGGCCCCGAAGCCACCGTAGGCTGACTCGAAGAAGCCGAGCGCCCCCCGGGCCAGCCAGTGGCCAGGCAGGTCCACGACCTGGTCGAAGGCCAGGGTCTCCACCCGCAGATCGGTCTGCGCCATGTAGGAGACGAAATCGGTACGGGACGGATTGGGCTCCTCCACCCGGTTGCTGGTACTGACGTTGTTGTAAAGGGGGGTATGCACAGCCAGCCGGCCCAAAACGCCCGTCCAGGGAAAAAGAGAGGCGTGCCAAACGAGCCCGATGTTGTTCTTCAAAAATCCGGAAGGATCATTGAGCAGGGTGCGCCAGCTGGGACGCACGCCGTAGCGCAGCAGGCTGGAGCCTCCTTCCGGCGTCAGCGGCGAGGCACTGGGCTCCTGCCAGAAAAACATCCGCCGCGCCTCCCCGCCGTCGGTGGTCAACCCACTAAACGTCAGCAGTGTTGCCGCGTCGAGCCGGTTGTCGAGAAAGGCCGCAAAGTCCTGGCGGCCCATGGTCATGGTCACCAAAATGATATTCTTGGTCTTGAGGCTCACCGAGAGCCACTCGATCCGCTCCGGCAGCATGGACAGGGTGGCGCGGGCCGCCCGCCCCATGGCCTTGACGTCCGAAAGATAGGTGGGGTTCTCGATCTCCAGCCAGACCGCCCGGTCGCTCACCGCCACCTGGACGTTGGAGAAGTGCTCCGCCACCACCTCCTCCCGGATGAACAGCGCCAGCTCATCGTTGCCCGCCGACGCCGCCCGGCGGCGGAGCTCCTCGTCGGCCACCCAGTACGGCTGTTTCTTCCAGGGCAACATCCCTTCCGGCTCGAAGGGCCAGATGCCGGCCAGGGACCAGCCCAGACGCTCACCCCGCAGGGCGGTCAAGGACATGAGCAGGTGCGGCGTCAGGCGGTAGCGCAGCCCGAAGTTCAGCGGACTGCTGCCGGGGTCGCTCACCTGGGCCAGGCCGAACATGGTCTCATACTCCAGGCTGGAATACTCACCCACCGCCGACAGCTCCTCGGTGAGGTGAAGCTCGGCGCCGCCGAAGAGGCGGGTGTGGGTTTCTCCGCTGGTGAGGAAGTCCACCGCCGCATCTTCCGAGGCCGGACCTGCCGAGCCGGCCCCCTTGGTCTGATCGCCGGCCAGGATGCCCTGGCCAGCGCCCAGGGTCAGGTCCAGGGCACCAAGGCGGCGCGAGAGGACCAGATAGCGCGAGGTGAACAGGCCGGTGCCGTGGATGTCGGTAGCGCCGATGGCCACGGCAGGATGGCCGCCGGATTCCTCCAGAAGGCGCACCTTGACATCGATGGCCTTGTCCTTGTAGTCGCCATACCCGGCTCCGAAACGGGTGCCGAGCCCGGACACCTCGGTGAGCCGACCGCTCACCTCCAACCACGGCATAAGCGCGGCGCTCAGGGCATAGGTGGCGTACGGATCCGCCCAGGTGTAGCCGGCCCGTACCGTCCAGTCCGGCAGCAGGCGGGCGGAGGGCATGTCCAGAAGACCGCTGCCGCCGCCATGGCTCGGGAAGGGGTAGATGGCGGGAGGAGATGCAGCCTGGAGGTCCGCAGGGGAGGCCGACAGCAGAACGGCGACCAGGAGGGATGTGAGCCCTGGGGAAAGACGTCCCCACTGAAAAGGCATACACCGCAACGTAACGCCAAGCGATGGCCTCAGTCGACTGCGAATGCTGGCTAGCCGAGTCCCAGACCCGCCGAGCATGCATCCTCCGCCAAGACAAAAAACGACACTGACCCCACCCGGGAGCGGAGCCAGTGTCGTTGTTCAACAGGGATGGCCGCTGCGCAGAGGTGCGCAGCAACATCCGGAATGAAACCGTCTAGTGGTGGTGGGTGGTGGCCGTGTGGCTGGGGGTCGTCTCGTCGTCGCTGGCCAGGGCCGCAGCAGTGATACCCACCGCCACCGCCGCACCAACCGCCAGCGCCGTGCCCAGGGTGGCACCGCCCAGCCCGACGCCCGCGCCAACCCCGGCCCCCACTCCTGCGCCGGCCCCTGCCCCGGCGCCGGCAGCCCCGGCCCCGGCGCCTGCACCTCCGCCAGCACCGGCACCAGCCCCTGCACCAGTACCGGCGCCGGCACCGGTTCCGCCACCCGCGCCAGCACCAGCCCCGGTGCCACCGCCGGTGCCCGCTCCTGTGCCTGTACCCGTGCCACCCCCCGCGCCGGCACCGCCGGCGGCACCGGCCTCAGCGTAGGTCATGGGCGCACCAGCCAGCAGCATCGCCAGAACCAGAAATGGAACAAGCAGCTTCTTCGCCACGGTTGCCTCCTCCCAGTGTTGATGAATCAACCGCCCCTACGGGCGTAAGCTAGAAGCTCTTATAACGTGCGCCTTTTACCCGTGTCAAGCTCTTTTGCCCCGGACCGACCCGAGATCAGACCTGCTCACGGCCGGCGGCTGTCGCCCTGGTAGCGGCGAACCGCCTGGCTATGGGCAGCGAAATCGGTGGAAAACTGGTGGCTGCCGTCGTTTTTCGCCACAAAGTAGAGGTAGGGCACCGCGGCGGGTGCCAGCACCGCCTCCAGGGCGGCCCGGCCAGGATTGGCGATGGGGCCTGGCGGCAGGCCGCGATGGACATAGGTGTTGTAGGGGGAGTCGGAGGCGAGATGCTGGCGGGTGAGGTTGCCATCAAAGCGCTCCAGGCCATAGATCACCGTCGGGTCGGCCTGCAGCGGCATGTCGAGGCGCAGGCGGTTCAGAAACACCGCCGCCACCAGGGGCCGCTCCTGGGCACGGCCGGTCTCCTTTTCGACGATGGAGGCCAGGGTGACCACCCCGTGGCGGTCCAGGGCAGCCCCCGGATACCGGTGAGCCAAGTCCTGGTAAACCGAGGCAAAACGGTTGACCATGAGCCGGACGATCGTCTCCTCGTCCATTCCCGGCACCAGGGCATAGCTGTCCGGGAAGAGGTAGCCCTCAAGGTGCGTCGCGGCGATCCCCAGCTCCTGGGCCAGGGTGTCGCTGCCGGTCAGCTCCAGGAAACGCTCCCGGTCCGCCAGGCCGGCGCCGGCCAGAAGATCGGCCACCGCTGCCGCGGTCAGGCCTTCGGGAATGGTGACCGGCTGGCGGGCGGTGCCCCCCCGGACCAGGGCCGCCAGGACCTCCACGGGTGCCAGGCCGGCGCTCAGGCGGTAGACACCGGCCTGGAGCCGGCCGGCTTGGCCGCGGAGGCGGGCCAGGACGGCGAAACGGACGTCCGGTCGGATCACCCCGGCCTCGGCCAGGAGGCGGCTGATGCCGCGCAGCCCGGTCCCCGCCGGGATGACGACGCGCCGGACCTCCTGGGCCGACCCCGGGCCGGGGAGGACGGCGTAACCGCCCAGCCAGAGGGCAAGCCACAAAGGCGTACCGAGCAGCAGGCTCCCCAGGAGCAGCCACCGGTCCCTCATAGGCCCTCCACGGCCGGAACCGACCCCCAGGCCGGCAGCACCGCCAGGCTCATTCCCAGTCCGGCCGCAGGGACAGCTCGGTGAGCTGCCGGCGGGCCACGGCGGCCGGTGCCTCGGTCAGGGGACAGGTGGCCTTCTGGGTCTTGGGGAAGGCGATGACGTCCCGGATGCTCTCCTTGCCGGCCAGGAGCATCATCAGCCGGTCGAGGCCCAGGGCAATGCCGCCGTGGGGGGGGGCGCCCAGCTCGAGAGCGTTCAGAAGAAAGCCGAACTTGCCGGCCGCCTCCTCGGCCCCGATGCCCAGGGCGGTGAAGACCTGCTCCTGGAGATCCTTCCGGTGGATGCGGATGCTGCCGCCGCCCACCTCGTAGCCGTTCAGCACGAGATCGTAGGCCCGGCTGCGCACCGCGCCAGGGTCGCTGGCCAGAAGGGACAGGTCCTCGTCCCGAGGCGCGGTGAAGGGGTGGTGCACCGCCACCCAGCGCTTCTCGTCGCCGTCGTATTCCAGCATGGGGAAATCGGTCACCCACAGGAAGGAGAAGGCCCCCCGATCCACCAGATCGAGACGGCGGGCCAGCTCCAGGCGCAGCTCGGCCAGGGCCTGGTGCACCACCTTGGGCTGGTCAGCGACGAAGAGCACCAGGTCGCCCGGGGCCATGCCAAGGGCCGCCGCCATCCCGGTCCGCTCCTCTTCGGTGAAGAACTTGGCAATGGGCGACTGCCAATCACCGCCCTCCTTGACCTTGACCCAGGCCAGGCCCTTGGCACCGAACGGCGCGACGAAGGCGGTGAGGTCGTCGAGGTCCTTGCGGGAGAGGTGGGCCGCGCCCTTGGCGTTGATGGCCTTCACCAGGCCGCCGGCGGCCACCGCGTTGCGGAAGACCGTCAACTGGCAGTCGGTCACGATGGCGGTGAGGTCCACAAGCTCCAGGCCGAAGCGCAGGTCGGGCTTGTCCACCCCGAAGCGAGCCATGGCCTCCCCGTACGTCAGGCTGGGGAAAGGGGCAGCCAGCTCCCTGCCCAGCACCTCCCGGAAAAGCGCCTGCAGCATGCCCTCGATGAGGCCTTGGATCTCGGCCTCATCCACAAAGGACAGCTCCATGTCCACCTGGGTGAACTCCGGCTGGCGGTCCGCCCGCAGATCCTCGTCCCGGAAGCACTTGACGATCTGGTAGTAGCGCTCCAGACCGGCACACATGAGCAGCTGCTTGAAAAGCTGCGGCGACTGGGGCAGGGCGTAGAAGCGGCCCGGGTTGACCCGGCTGGGCACCAGGTAGTCCCGAGCCCCTTCCGGGGTGCTGCGGGTGAGGACCGGGGTTTCGATCTCCAGGAAGTCGTGGCCATCCAGGAAGCGGCGGATGGTCTGGGCGGTGCGGTGGCGGAGGATCAACGGCGCGGCGCTCTGCGGCCGCCGCAGGTCCAGGTAGCGGTACCGCAGCCGCAGGCTCTCCGAGATCTCGACCTCCTCGTCCAGGGGAAAGGGCGGAGTCAGAGAGCTGTTCAGGGTACGGAGATCATCCACCATCACCTCCACGGCGCCGGTGGCCAGATTCGGGTTCTCCATGCCGGCCGGCCGCGGGCAAACCGTGCCCCGGACAGCGATCACCCACTCGCTGCGCAGGCGGTGGGCCTGAGCGTGGGCCGCGGGGCTGCGCTCCGGGTTGAGCACCACCTGGGTCAGCCCCCAGCGGTCCCGGAGATCGATGAAGATGACACCGCCATGGTCCCGGCGGCGCAGCACCCAGCCCATGAGCACCACCTGGGCGCCGGCGTGCCCGGCCCGGAGGTCGTTGCAGGAATGGCTCCGCCTGAGCCCAGCCAGGGAATCGAACATGGGGAGATCTCCCGGATCGCGAGGTTGGAAAAGGGACCGGCAGGGGGTCAGATCGGCCCCGGAGTCGTGGAGGATGGCTGGCACAGGGGCATAAGGGCTTCTGCCCAGGCCCTGGGCGCCGGCGCCACCGGCAGCGGCTGCTGCCGGCCGGAGGCCATCTCCTTCATGAGGGCCTGACCTTGCCGCAGCTCGTTGTCGCCCAGGACCAGGACCCAGCGGGCCCCCAGCCGGTCTGCCAGCTTGAGCTGGGCCTTGAGGCTGCGGCCCTCGAAATCCTGGCCCACCCGCAGCCCCAGACCGCGGGCCGCGTGGGCCAGGGCCATCAGCCGCCCGGTGGCCTCCTGTCCCAGGCCCACCAGGAAGAGATCCAGGGCCGGCGGGCTTACCGCTGCCGCCGCGGCCTGCTCGACCAGAAGAGCCAGCCGTTCCAGGCCGATGGCAAAGCCGATGGCCGGCAGATCCGGGCCGCCCAGGGCCGCGATCAGACCGTCGTAGCGGCCGCCGGCGCCCACCGCCGCCTGGGCGCCGAGCTGATCGGTGACCAGCTCAAAGGCGGTGCGCACATAATAGTCGAGGCCCCGGACCATGGCCGGATTGACGGCATAGGGAATGCCCAGGGCCTGGAGGGACCCCTGCACCCGGACGAAATGCTCCTGGCAGGCACCGCACAGATGGTCCTTCATCTTGGGCAGGCCCTGGTAGCGCTCCTGGCAGTGGCTGCTCTTGCAGTCCATGACCCGCAGCGGGTTGGTGCTGCGGCGGCGCTGGCAGTCAGGACACAGCTCGGCGGCCAGGTCGTTCAGGAAGGTGAGCAGGAGCTCCCGGTAGGCGGGCCGGCAGCCCGGGCAGCCCAGGGAGTTGATCTCAAGGCTCGCCGCCACGCCGTTGGCGGCCAGGACCGACCAGGCCATGGCCATGACCTCGGCATCCACATAGGGGCTGGCCGAGCCGATCACCTCCACCGACAGCTGATGGAACTGGCGCAGGCGCCCTTTTTGCGGCCGCTCGTGCCGGAACATCGGCCCCAGGGTGTAGAGGCGCTGCACCGCCTGCACGGTGTGGAGACCGTGCTCGACAAAGGCCCGCAGCACCGAGGCAGTCCCCTCCGGCCGCAGGGTCACCGACTCGCCGTTGCGGTCGGTGAAGCTGTACATCTCCTTTTCCACGATGTCCGTGGCCTGGCCGATGCTACGGGCAAAAAGCTCGGTCTTCTCCAGAAGCGGCACCCGGATCTCGGCGCAGCCGTGCCGCGCCAGCACCTCCCGCGCCCGGGCCTCCATGGCCTGCCAGGTGCCCGACTCGACGGGCAGGATATCCTTGAAGCCCTTGAGGGCCTGCATCTCCACGCGACTGGCCTCCCGCTCGTTGCGGCCTTGCCACCAGCCCTGCCGGGCGCTCCCCGGACCGCCGGACGGCAAACGGTCATTCATACCAGCCGCCCGGCCGGAAGTCAAGCCGGGCCCAGGCCTGGCAGGATGCCGGCCGCCAGGCGCTGGTGCTCGACCTTGAGACAGCGGTCCATGACCACCATGAGTCCGGCAGCCCGTGCCTCGGCCGCCGCCGCGGCGTGGACAATGCCCTGCTGCATCCAGACCGCCCGGGCACCGATCCGGATCGCCTCCCGGACAAGGGCCGGCACCTCCTCCGGCCGCCGGAAGATGTCGACGATGTCCACCGGTCCGGGCACCGCGGCCAGGCTCGGATAGCAGGGTCGGTCCAGGACAAAGGCCAGGCCGGGATTGACCGGGATGACCTCGAAGCCGGCAGCCAGAAGGTAGCGCGCCACCTGGTGGCTGGGCCGCTCCGGCTTGGGGGACAGGCCCACCACCGCGATACGGCGGGCGAAGGCGAGAAGCTCCGGTATGGTGACCATGAAGACCTCGGACGGGGAAGAGAAGAACGAATATCGAATGTCCAACAAGGAATGTCCAATATCGAAGGGACCGGCAGGGAACGGTTCGGATGAGGAATCAGACCGGAGTCCGGGCGCCGGTCACGGGCAGCCGGTTGTCTGGGCCGCGGCCGGGCCGCGCAGAAGGCCGGTACGGTCGGCGCTCACCCCGCAGAAGGTCGCCGCCACGGTCAGCAGCCAATAGCCGTCCGGCTCGGCCGCGATCCGCTGCCGGAGGGAGGCGGACAGCCAGTGGGAGTCTTCCGCCAGGTTGTAAAAGGCGGAGTCGACGCCGAAAAAGCCATCCAGGAAATGGGCCAGGGTGTGGAGGAGCTTACTGGGATAGCCCTGCTCGAGGTTGGCCAAGTCGGGCAGGCCAGCCAACCCCAGGGCGCCGAGATCCCGGAGCAGGTTGGCCACCGCCTGGCGGTTGGCGGCCTCGCCCCGGTCCACCGCCTGCCAGAGCTCCGGCCGGGAGGCCGGCCACGACGCCTCGGCCCGCACCTGCGCCGCATCGTAGCGCACCAGCTGGTACTGGTCGAAGAAGCGCCGCACCCGCTGGCTGGCCGTGGCCAGATCCGCCGCCGGCACCAGGATCTCGTGAATGACCTGCATAGCTCACCTCACCTTTCACAGCCCCTCAACCATCCGGACGTTCCCTGCCGGTCCCTTCGACATTGGACATTCCTTGTTGGACATTCGATATTCGCTCTACCCGAACACCGGCAGCCCCAGGATCTCCATGAAGCTGCTCACGTGGAAATCGGCCTGCAGAGCCGGGTTACGGTAGGCGACCAGAGGCATGCCGGCGGCGGCGGCGTGCTCCTGGTCGATGATCGAATCGCCGATGAAGAGGCCCTGCTCGGACCGGAGGTCGAAGTGGGCCAGGATCCGCTCCAGGGCCTCGGGATGGGGCTTGGGCCGCGCCACGTCCTGGGCGGTGACCACCAGGTCGAAGGAGCCGGCCAGGCCGAACTCCTCCAGGATCGCCGCCATGGTGCTGGTGCGGTTGGTGCTGATGGCGGTGCGGGCCGGGGGCCGGATGGCCGCCAGAAAGGCCGGCAGGTCCGGGGCCATGACCAGCTCGGCGAGGAACGGCCGGTAGTCCAGGGTGCGGCGATGCTGGTCGGCGGCTGCCGCCTCGCCAGGGTAGTGCCGGAAGATGTGCGCCACCGCCGCCCCGACATGATGGATGTGCACGAAGTCCAACTCCTCCCGGCTCATGGGCGGCCGGCCGAAGTGGGCCAGCAGCTGGTTGTAATAGACCTCGTTGGCGCGGCGGGAGTCGAACATGACGCCATCGCAATCGAAGACGACCAGTTGGGGTTTGCCCATGGCACAGGTCTCGCGGTATGGTGGAGCGCGCAATCGATACTGGTCGCCCGGCCGGGCGACCGACCCAGTGATACTGGACGGCGGTCGGGCTGTCAAGGCTGCCCGCCGCCGCGTGCTCGGGGCTTGCCATGATTCATGAAACCGATGTGCTGGTGATCGGCAGCGGCGTTGCCGGGCTGTCCTTCGCCCTCAAGGTGGCACGGTTTGCCCGCGTCACCATTGTCACCAAGAAGGACCGGGTGACCAGCGCCACCAACCTTGCCCAGGGAGGGGTGGCGGCGGTACTGAGCCGGGAAGACTCCTTTGCCCTCCACGTGCAGGATACCCTGGCTGCCGGCGCCGGTCTCTGTCACGAGGACGCGGTCCGGATGGTGGTGGAGCGTGGTCCGGCCTGCATCCGGGAGCTCATGGACATCGGCGTCGCCTTCAGTGTCCGGGACGACGAGCCGGACCGCCTGGATCTGGGCCGGGAAGGCGGCCACAGCGCCCGGCGCATCGTCCACGCTCGGGATCTCACCGGCCAGGAGATCGAGCGGGCCCTGGTGCGGGCCACTGGTGAGCACCCCAACATCACGGTGCTGGAGGACCGCCTGGCCGTGGATCTGCTCATCGGCTCCCGGGCCGGGGTGCAGCCGGATGATGGCCGGTTCGGCGATGTCTGCCTCGGCGCCTATGTCCTCGACCGGCTGGGAGGGGGCATCGCCACCTATCTGGCCCGGGTGACGGTGCTGTGCACCGGCGGCAGCGGTAAGGTCTACCTCTATACCACCAACCCGGACATCGCCACCGGCGACGGCATCGCCATGGCCTGGCGGGCCGGAGCCCGGGTGGCCAACCTGGAGTTCATGCAGTTTCACCCCACCTGCCTGTACCACCCCCGTGCCAAGAACTTTCTGATCTCGGAGGCGGTGCGGGGCGAAGGCGCCATCCTCCGGGACCAGCGGGGCCAGGCCTTCATGGCCAAGTACGACCCCCGGCGGGAGCTGGCCACCCGGGATGCCGTCGCCAGGGCCATCGACGCCGAGATGAAGGCCTCCGGCGACGACTGCGTCTACCTGGACATCTCCCACCGGCCGGCGGAGTTTGTCCGCCGGCGCTTTCCCCATATCCACGCCACCTGTCTCGCCTACGGCATCGACATCACCCGGGAGCCGATCCCGGTGGTGCCGGCAGCCCATTACATGTGCGGGGGCGTGGTCACCGATCTTGGCGGCCAGACCAGCCTGGAGGGCCTCTATGCCCTGGGGGAGACCGCCTGCACCGGCCTGCACGGTGGCAACCGGCTGGCCTCCAACTCCCTCCTGGAGGCCGTGGTCTTCGCCGACCAGGCGGCGGCCCGGGTCGAAGCGGACTGGCCACGGCTGTCCCACCGCCAGCTGCCGGCGGTGGTGGACTGGAATCCCGGCCCGGCCCGGCGTCTCGAGGAGTGCATCCTGGTGAACCACAACTGGGACCAGATCCGGCGGCTGATGTGGAACTATGTCGGCATCGTCCGCTCCGACCAGCGCCTGGCCCTGGCGCACAGCCGCCTGGCGCCGATCAGCGCCGAGGTGGCCAGCCACTACCGGAGCTACCTTCTGACCGCCGACCTGGTGGAGCTGCGCAACATTGCCCTGGTCGCCGAGCTCATCGTCCGCTGCGCCATCAGCCGCAAGGAGTCCCGGGGCATCCACTGCAACCTCGACCACCCCCGGCCCGATGACGCCGCCTGGCGGCGGGACACGGTGCTGCACAAGGGCGCCTGACCCCCTGCCCTGCCGGGCTGTGCCCGGCGACCCTCCTCCACCGCCCGGCCGCCAATTCCTATCCCTTTGATAGTCTGTCCTTTTTGTCTCGCCGGCCGCAAGAGGCTTTTTTCGCCTTGACACACCACATCTAGTCGTAATAAAAAGACCGGACACAACATATCGTGCCTCACCCCGGAGGTCTTCCGCGGTGGGCCGCACAGTCGCTCGCCACCCCAGGTCACAAAGGAGACAAGTCATGGCCCTCGTCATGCCGCTCAAACCGGAAAAGGAAATGGCTGCGCGGGAGGAGACGACGGATCTGGCCCTGTTTGTCCGCACCACAGAAGAGAACATCATCGGCTGGGATCGGCAGCGGATCATCGACGCCCTGCTCCGGGAGACCTTTGTGGACCGGGACACCGCTGACCGCATCAGCCAGGATGTGGAGCAGACGGTGCGCACCGCCCAGGTCAAGACCGTAACCGGCCCTCTGATCCGGGAGCTGGTCAACGCCAAGCTCCTGGAGCTGGGCCTGGAACAGGCCCGGCGCATGCACACCCGCCTGGGCGTGCCCCTCTATGATGTGGACCAGCTCCTGGTCCATCCCAACAAGGAGAACGCCAACGTGCCCCACGGCCCGGAGGCCACCAACCTGACCCTGGCCGAGGGCATCAAGAAGGAATACGCCCTGTTGCACGTCTTCACCCCGGACGTGGCGGACGCCCATCTGGCCGGCGACATCCATATCCACGACCTGGGCTTCGTCGACCGGCCATACTGCTCCGGCCAGTCCCTGGAATACATCAAGAAGTTCGGGCTCAACCTGCCCCACGCCCTGTCCATGGCGGCACCGGCCAAGCATCCGGAAGTGCTGCTGGCCCATATGGTCAAGTTTGCCGCGGCCCTGCAGAGCCACTTTGCCGGGGCCATCGGTTGGGATGCGGTCAACCTCTTCTACGCGCCCTATCTCGAAGAGCTGGACGACCGGGCGGTCAAGCAGCTGGCCCAGATGCTCATCTTCGAGTTCTCCCAGCAGGCGGTGGCCCGGGGCGGCCAGGCGATCTTCTCGGACATCAACATCTACTGGGAGGTACCCAAGCACTTCGAGGAGGTGCCGGCCATCGGCCCCGGGGGCAGCTATACCGGCAAGACTTACGGCGAATATGAAGAGCAGGCGCAGCGCTTCGCCTGGGCCCTCTTCGAGGTCTACAAGGAGGGGGATGCCGCCGGCCGGCCCTTCTTCTTCCCCAAGCCCCTGGTGCACATCACCGAGAAGTTCTTCCGCACCAAGGGCCACCAGGAGTTCCTGCACCACATCTGCGACGTGGCGGCAGACAAGGGCAACACCTACTTCGTCTTCGACCGGGGCGAGACCGCCAAGATCTCCGAGTGCTGCCGCCTGTCCTTCAAGCTGGAGGCCTCGGACTTCGAGGATGCCAAAGAGCCTTGGCGGATGCGCTACTCCGCCTTGCAGAACATCACCATCAACCTGCCCCGCCTGGCCTTCCGGGCCAAGGGCGACGACACCCGGCTCTTCTCCCTCCTCACCGACCAGGTGATGCTGGCGGTGCGGGCGCACGAGCAGAAGAAGCGCTTCATCGAAAAGCTGATGGCCTTCGGGGAAAACGGTCCGCTGTCTCTCCTGGCCATGCGCCTGGATGGCCAGCCGTACCTGCGCTTGCACCGCTGCACCCACCTCATCGGCATGGTGGGCCTCAACGAGCTGGTCCGGGTGCACCTGGGTCAGGAGCTGCACGAGTCCCCGGAGGCCATGAAGCTCGGCCTCAAGGTCATCGCCCACATGAACCTCCTGTGCCACAAGATGAGCCAGGAGGCCGGGATGCGCTTCGTACTGGAGCAGACCCCCGCCGAAAGCACCGCCCACCGCTTCGCCAAGCTGGACATGCTCCACCTCGGCGCCGAGGCCAGCCGGGTGGTGCAGGGCAGCCACGCCCGGGGCGAGATCTACTACACCAACTCCACCCTGTTCAAGGCCGGCTCGGCCATGAGCCCCATCGACCGGGTGGAGCGGGAGGGACTCTTCCACCCCCTCATCGAGGCCGGCTCCCTCACGCACATCTGGCTGGGGGAGGCCCACCCCGATCCGGTGGCCCTGGCCGACTTCGTCACCAAGATCTTCCGCTACACCCAGAACGACCAGGTGGCGTTTTCACCGGAGTTCACCTCCTGCCTGGACTGCGGCCGCACCTCCCGGGGGCTGCGGGATGCCTGTCCCTGCTGCCAGTCCAGCCATGTGGACGGCATCACCCGCATCACCGGCTACTTCACCAAGGTCTCCAGCTGGAACAAGGGCAAGCGCGGCGAGCTCCACGACCGCTACCGCAACCACGGCCAATTCCAGGCCTGCTAAGCACACCTAAGGAGGCACCTCATGACCCTGTTCACCAAGGACGACTGTACCCTGTGCAAGCGCATCACCGCCCGGTTCGACCTGGAGGCCATGGGGGTGGCGGTGGAGATCCTGGACCGCAACGATGCCGCTGCCCTGGCGCACCTGGCCTGGCACGGCCTGGTGGAGCAGGCCCGCAAGTCCCTGCCCATCCTGGTCCTGGACGACTCCTCGTCGGTCGTGGACTACGCCCTCATCGAGGCCCATCTCCAGAGCCGGGCCCGGCGCCACGGCATGTTGCCCCTGGAGGCGCCGGCACCGAACGCCTGTGCCGCCGGGGCCTGCGCCCTGTAGCCGGGGGCCCCGGCATCCCATCCCGAGCCACCCATGCAACGGCTGAAAGGCTGCCTCGACACCTCCTTCGTGGACTGGCCGGGCCGGATGTGCGCGGTGCTCTTTCTGGCCGGCTGCAACTTCCGCTGCCCCTTCTGCCACAACCACGAGCTGGTCCTTGCGCCCGGCCAGCTGCCGTCCCTGCCCTGGCCGGAGGAACGGCTGCGCCTGCGCAGCCGGCGGCGCTGGCTGGGGGGGATCACCGTGAGCGGCGGCGAGCCCACCCTGGACCCCGAGCTGCCCCGGCTGGCTGCTGAGCTGCGGGACGACGGCTGGCCGGTGAAGCTGGACACCAACGGCAGCCGGCCCGAGGTGCTGGAGGGCCTCCTGGCCGCCGGTCTCCTGGATATGGTGGCCATGGACGTCAAGGCGCCCCTGGAGCCGGAGCCTTATGCCCAGGCCGCCGGCGTGGCCGTGGACTTGGCGGCCATCCGGGCCAGCATCGACCTCCTGGCCGCCAGCGGCATTCCGCACCAGTTCCGCCTCACCGTGGTGCCGGGCCTCCACGACGCTGCGGCGGTCCGCGCCTGGCACCGGTCGCTGCCCCCCTCGGGCCGCCGGGTGCTGCAGGGCTTCCGCCCCCTGACCACCCTGGATCCCGCCTTCCGGGACCGCCCCACCTTCAGCCCCGCCCAGCTGGATGCCCTGCAGGCCGAGCTGGCCTGACCGCTTCCCATCCCGGCAAATGAATGAGCACTCATTTTTTTTCGCACCCGGCCAGGACAGCTTGACAAAGGAGACGGCCTAGTGTAAGTACACACAGTGTTTGGCAGCCGCATAACCCCACAAGGCAAATTCAGCAAGGAGGAGGAGCATGGCAACCATCGAATTTGGTGGCAAGACGTTTGAAGTCGACGAGGACGGCTTCCTGGCCAAGGGCATGGAAGAGTGGTGCACGGAATGGGTTGACTATGTCAAGCACATCGAAGGCATCGAGGCCCTGACCGACGAGCACTGGAACATCATCAACACCCTGCAGGACTATTACAAGAAGAACGGTATCGCCCCCATGGTCCGGATCCTGTCCAAGACCACCGGCTTCCCGCTCAAGAGGATCTACGAGCTGTTCCCGTCGGGACCGGGCAAGGGAGCCTGCAAGATGGCTGGCCTGCCCAAGCCGACCGGCTGCGTGTGATCTGCAACCGAGCCTGGGGGATCCCCTGGAGGACAGCGACGGCTGTCCTCCTTTTTTTTTGCCCGAAAAACGGTCGCTGCCGCGGTCAGGCTTCGGCGAGCCGAGCACAAAAGTCGGCGTGGA
Organism: Thermodesulfobacteriota bacterium; assembly: GCA_040755095.1. Classification (NCBI taxonomy): domain Bacteria; kingdom Pseudomonadati; phylum Thermodesulfobacteriota; species Thermodesulfobacteriota bacterium. Next base: position 21,351 of record JBFMBH010000011.1, on the reverse strand, counting down.
TCGCAGCCAGCCGGGTCAGGTAGGCGGCGCCCTTGATCCGGGCGCCTTTGAGCCCGCCCCGCAGGTTGATCTCCGACAGGTAGCTGACCCCATCCGCCCCGACCAGAAGATCCAAGTGGCCGTAGGGGAAGCGGCCCCGGGCCATGACCTCGCCGCACAGGCGCTCCTGGGCGGCGGTGAGCGCCACCGGCTGGCGGCTGCCGCCGAAGTGCAGATTGTGCCGGAAGTTGTGGGGGTTGTGGCGCCGGTAGGCCTCGTGATGGTCACCCAGGAAGATGGCCCGGATGTCCGTGGCACCGGCCACGAAGGGCTGGAGCACGAAGGGATAGGCCAGGGTGCCCAGGCTGGCCTGGGCAAAGACCGCTTCCAGATCCGGCCAGCGCAGGATGCCCATGCCGGCGTTGGCCCGGTCGCTCTTGGTGATCACCGGGCCGACGCCCGCCTGGGCGTAACGGGGAAAGGCGGCGACCAGCTCGTGCTGATCCCGGATGGCCAGGGTGTGCGGCACCATCCAGGGGCCAAAGAGGGCGGCCTGCAAGACCTTGGAGCGGGAGGCCAGCTGGGCCGTGGCTGAAGGGAAGAGGGTGACGCCCCGCTCCAGGAGATCCACCAGGAGATGCTCCTCCCCGGGCTTCAAGCCCAGCCGGCAGGCGATGACATCCCCAGACACGAGGTGGTGGTGCTGAGCCCGCCAGCTGGCGTTGTCCGTGATCAGCCGTCGGCCGGCGCTCAAAAGAGCATCTCCCGGAAGCGCTGGTGGAACTGGGACAGATCGGCATGGCACTCGCCGCAGAAGAGGCGGATCTCGCCATGGATCTCGGACTCGTCCCCGTCCGCCGAGAAGCTGCCGTCCTCGTTCTGGAAGTAGCGGGTAGTGAGGACCACGCCGTCGGCCACCTCGTAGAACTCGGAGTCGTTGCCGCAGTTGGGGCAGACGATGCGTGGTGCCTGAACGGCGACCGAGCCTTTGGGCATGAGCAAGACCGGCTGCAGGCCCTGAGGGGGCGCTCGGGCGAGCGCCTGCAATGCGGCCGGCCGGGGCGCATTCAGCCAGGCCGCGGCGGCAGGTTTTACCCGGCCAGCCGGCCAATGTCAATACGTGTGGATGGCAAACTCGCTGTGCTCTCCCACCGGCTCCTCCTCCCGGGTCCGCACCCGGGTGACCAGGGACATGGGCGAGCCTTGCGCAAACCACGCCAGCATGCGCTCGACCGCCGCGGCCTCGCCTTCCACCAGGCTCTCCACGGAGCCATCCGGCCGGTTACGCACCCAGCCCACCAGGCCGTTCCTTCTGGCTTCGTCCCGGGTGTACGCCCGGAAGAACACGCCTTGCACCCGGCCTTCAACGATCACGTGGACCCGCCGTTGCGCCATCCTCCGTCACCTCCTCAAGACAGCCCCACCAGCCGCCGGAGCTCCGCCTCGGAAACCAGCTTGAGACCCAGCTCCTGGGCCCGCTGCAGCTTGCTGCCCGCGCCGGCCCCCACCACCACGTGGGTGACCTTGCGGCTGATGCTGGAGGCCACCTGCCCCCCCAGGGCCTTGACCCGGGCCTTGGCCTCCTCCCGGGACATGGTGGCCAGGGTACCGGTAAAGACCACCAGGGCCTGGCTGAGGCCGCCGGCCGCCTCGACCACCGGCTCCACTCCCAGGGCCAACAACCGGTCCAGCATCCGCTGATTCGCCGGGTCCTGAAAGAACGACACGCAGGAAGCCGCCACCTCGCTGCCGATGCCGGCGATGGCCAGGAAGTCCTCTTCCGTGGCGGTGAGCATCGGCGCCAGGCCCCCGAAGTGGCGCGCCAGGGCCTGGGCAGTCACCTCGCCCACGTGGGGAATGCCCAAAGCACCCAGAAAGCGGGAGAGGCTGGCCTTCTTGCTGGCCTCGATGGCCGCCAGCCGGTTGGCGGTGGAGCGCTCGCCCCAGCGCTCGAGGCCCACCAGATCCTCGGCCTTGAGGGCATAGAGATCCGGAATATCCGCCACCAGCCCTTTGGCCAGAAGCTGATCCAGCACCTTCTCGCCCAGGCCCTCCATGTCCATCCCCGCCTTGCTGGCAAAGTGGATGAGACCCCGCCGGCGCTGGCCGGGGCAGGCGGGATTGGGGCAGCGGTGCGCGGCTGCCTCGGCAGCCCGCACCAGGGATGTTTCGCACTCCGGACAGCCGGCGGGGAAGACCACCGGCGTCTCGTCGCCCTGCCGCCGCTCGGGGATGGCGGCCACCACCTCCGGGATGACGTCGCCGGCCCGCTGCACCAGCACCTGGTCCCCCTGGCGCAGGTCCTTGCGCCGCAGCTCGTCCTCGTTGTGGAGGGTGGCGCGGGAGACGCGGACCCCGCCCACCGCCACCGGCTCCAGCACCGCCACCGGCGTCACCACCCCGGTGCGGCCCACCCGGAACTCCACCGCCAGGAGGCGGGTCGTCGCCTGGGTGGCAGCGAACTTCCAGGCCACCGCCCAGCGCGGTGTCCGGGACTTGGCCCCCAGCCGCCCCTGGAGGGCAAAGGCATCCACCTTCACCACCATGCCGTCGATCTCGTAGGGCAGCTCCTGGCGCAGCCCTGCCAACTGCTGATAGTGGGCGACCACCGCCGCCAGATCCGGACACAACCGGATCAGGGGATTGATCCGGAAGCCCCAGTCGGCCAATTGGGCCAGGAGGGCGAACTGGCCCTCGCAGGGCGCGCCGGCCGGATCGTCGACGCCATAGGCGAAGAAGTCCAAAGGCCGCCGGGCGGTGATCCGGGGATCCAGCTGCCGCAAGGAGCCGGCGGCGGCGTTGCGGGGATTGGCAAAGGGCGGCTCGCCGGCGGCCAGCCGCTGGCGGTTGAGATCCCGGAAGCCGGCGATGGTCAGGAAGACCTCGCCCCGCACCGCCAGCCGGGCCGGCGGCAGTCCCCCCCCCGGCCGCAGCCGCAGGGGCAGGCTGGCCACGGTCCGCAGGTTGGCGGTGATATCCTCCCCCACCAGCCCATCCCCCCGGGTGGAGCCCACCGCCAGCACCCCGTCCTCGTACACCAGCTCCACCGCCACCCCGTCCACCTTGGGCTCGGCGACATAGGCCGGCGCCTCTCCGGTCAGCAGGAAGGCCTTGATCCGGCGCTCGAACTCCCGCAGGTCCGCCTCGGCGAAGGCGTTCTCCAGGCTGAGCATGGGCTTCGTATGGGGGACAGCCCGGAAGCCCGGCAGGGGGGGGCCACCGATGCGCTGGCTGGGAGAGTCCGGACTCACCAAGTCCGGATGCGCTTCCTCCAGGGCCAGCAGCTCGGCAAAGAGGGCGTCGTACTCGGCGTCGGCGATGATCGGCGCGTCGAGGACGTGGTAGCGGAAGGCGTGCTCATGGAGCTGCCGGCGCAGCTCCATGAGGCGAACCTTGGGGTCGGTCACGGCGTGGAACGGTGGGGAGGGCTAACCCAGGAGCTCACCGCCGGAGGCGATGCTCTCCCGGGGCACCTCGTCGATGAAGATCAGGATGGAGTCCTTGGGCTTGTTGGCCAGCCGGGCGATCACCTCGGTGACCTCCTGGCAGATGGCGGCCTTCTGCTCCCGGCTCAGGGTGCCGGCAACCCGGATGTTCACATAGGGCATGGGGGCCTCCAGGGGAAAGAACGGGGCATCCGTGCAGGCCCCAAGATGCTATGCCTCAGCCGGCCTTGTCAAAGGTTATTTGGGGCCCGCCCGCAGCCTTGCCGGAACGGCCCTGTTGACAGGCTGCGGCCCTGGGATGACACTGCAGCGCCATGACCGACCTCCTTACCCCCCAGGCCTGGCAGGCCCGCCTGGCCACCCGCTTCCTGGGCCGCGGGCCTGTCACCGCTCTTACGGAAACCGGATCCACCAATGCCGATGCCCTGGCGGCTGCCGCGGCCGGCGCGCCGGCGGGGGCCCTCTTCCTGGCGGACCGCCAGACCGCCGGCCGGGGACGGCTGGGCCATTCCTGGCACTCGCCGCCGGGCGCCGGCCTGTACGCCTCCCTCATCCTGCGGCCCCAGCTGGCGGCCGCCGATCTGCCCAAGCTGACCCTGGCCGCCGGCCTGGCCGTCTGCCGGGCATTGGCACGAGCCGCCGGTTTGGCGCCGGGCCTGAAATGGCCCAACGATCTCCTGCTCGCTGGCCGCAAGTGCGGCGGCATCCTGGCCGAGACCGGGCCCTCCCCTGGCGGACCGGTGGTGGTGCTGGGCCTTGGCCTCAACAGCAAGGAGCCGCCCGGTGGCCTGCCGGCGGCGCTGGCCGCCCGGGCCACCTGGCTGTCTGCCCACACCAGCGCTCCCCTGGAGCGGGGTGTCATCCTGGCCGCGATCCTTCTGGAGCTGGAGGGCGTGCTGGCGGAGCTGGAGGCCGGCGGCTTTGCCCGCATCCTGGCTGCCTGGCGGCAGCGGGACGCCCTGGCCGGTCAATGGCTGGAGGTGGTGGCGGTGGATGGCCGCGTCGTCGCCGGCTGGAGCCTGGGGCCCGACGACCAGGGGGTGCTGCAGGTGCAGGAGGCTAGCGGCCGCCGCCATGCGGTCCTGAGCGGCGACCTGCGGCTGGGGCGGCGGCCAAGGCTTCCGTGAAGAGGTCCCCGGGCAGCATGGACAGGATGGACAGCATGGACTCCATGGACCCGACACCCCGGCCCATTCTGTCCATCCTGTCCATCTGGTCCATCTGGTCCATACCGTCCATCCCGGGCCGACACGGCCCTCAGGGCTAATAGCGGTAGTACTCGGGCTTGTAGGGCCCTTCCACCGGCACGCCGATGTAGGCGGCCTGCTCGGAGGTGAGAGCGGTCAGCTTGGCCCCTGCTTTGGCCAGGTGCAGCCGGGCCACCCGCTCGTCCAGGTGCTTGGGCAGCAGATAGACCCGCCTTTCGTAGCGATCACTGTGCTGCCAAAGCTCGAGCTGGGCGATCACCTGGTTGGTGAAGGAGTTGCTCATCACAAAGCTGGGATGGCCGGTGGCGCAGCCCAGGTTCACCAGCCGGCCCTCGGCCAGGATGATGATCCTCTTGCCGTCCGGGAAGATCACGTGGTCCACCTGGGGCTTGATGTTCTCCCAGGGCAGGCTCCGGATGCTGGCGATGTCGATCTCGGCATCGAAGTGGCCGATGTTGCAGACGATGGCCTGATCCTTCATCGCCTCCATGTGGGCCCGGGTGATCACCCGCACGTTGCCGGTGGCGGTGACGAAGATGTCGGCGACCGGCGCCGCCTCCTCCATGGTCACCACCCGGTAGCCCTCCATGACCGCCTGCAGGGCGCAGATGGGATCCACCTCCGTCACCCAGACCGTGGCGCCCATGCCGCGGAAGGCCTGGGCGCAGCCCTTGCCCACATCCCCGTAGCCGCAGACCACCGCGATCTTGCCGGCGATCATGACGTCGGTGCCCCGTTTGATGCCGTCGATCAGGGACTCCCGGCAGCCGTAGAGGTTGTCGAACTTGGACTTGGTCACCGAGTCGTTGACATTGATGGCCGGGGCCAACAGCTCGCCCTTCCTGGTCATCTCGTACAGACGGTGCACGCCGGTAGTGGTCTCTTCGCTGATGCCGCGAACACCGGCCATGAGCTCCGGGTATTTGGCATGCAACACCTGGGTGAGATCACCGCCATCGTCCAGGATCATGTTCGGCCGCCAGCCGTCCGGCCCGAAGATGGTCCTGTCGATGCACCACCAGAACTCCTCTTCGGTCTCCCCCTTCCAGGCAAAGACCGGGATGCCGGCAGCCGCCATGGCCGCAGCCGCATGGTCCTGGGTGGAGAAGATGTTGCACGACGACCAGCGGATCTCGGCGCCCAGGGCGATGAGGGTCTCCATGAGCACCGCGGTCTGGATGGTCATGTGCAGGCAGCCGGCGATGCGGGCCCCGGCCAGGGGCTGCCGGCCGGCAAGCTCGTTCCGCAGGGCCATGAGCCCGGGCATCTCGGTCTCGGCGATGCGGATCTCCTTGCGGCCCCACTCGGCCAGGGCCAGATCCGCCACCTTGTAATCCTGATCGGCGCCCATCAGCAGGCCTCCTTCGCCGGCAGGCCGGCAGCATCCCGCAGGGCCTCCGCCTTGTCGGTGCGCTCCCAGGTGAACTCCTCCCATTCCCGGCCGAAGTGGCCGTAGGCCGCGGTCTTCTTGAAGATGGGCCGCAGGAGGTCCAGATGCTGGATGATCCCCCGGGGCCGGAGGTCGAAATGCTCTGTGATGAGGGTCTTGATCCGCTCCTCGTCGATGCGGCCGTTGCCAAAGGTGTTGACGTTCACCGATACCGGCCGGGAGATGCCGATGGCATACGCGATCTGCACCTCGACCTGGTCGGCAATGCCGGCGGCCACCAGATTCTTGGCCACATAGCGGCCCATGTAGGAGGAGGAGCGGTCCACCTTGGAAGGATCCTTGCCGGAGAAGGCACCGCCACCGTGGGAGCCCATGCCGCCGTACGTGTCGACGATGATCTTCCGGCCGGTGACGCCGCAGTCCGCCACCGGGCCGCCGATCACGAAGCGGCCGGTCGGGTTGATGAAGTATTTTGTCTGGGCGTCCACCATCCCCTCCGGGATGATGGGCTTCACGATCTCCTCCATCACCCCTTCCTTGAGCTCGCTGTACTCCACCGACGGGTCGTGCTGGGTGGACAGGACGATGGCCTCCACCCGCTTGGGCTTGCCGTCCTGGTATTCGATGGTGACTTGGCTCTTGCCGTCCGGCCGCAGCCAGGGCAGCCGGCCAGCCCGCCGCACGTCCGCCAGGCGCTTGGTGAGGCGGTGGGCATAGATGATGGGCATGGGCATCAACACCCGGGTCTCCCGGCAGGCGTAGCCGAACATCAGGCCCTGGTCGCCGGCCCCCTGCTCCAGGTCGAGACCGGTGCCCTCGTTCACCCCCAGGGCGATGTCCGGCGACTGCTTGTCGATGCTGGTAAGCACGGCGCAGGTCTTGGCATCAAAGCCATACTCCGGCGAGGTGTAGCCGATCTCGGCGATGGTGTCGCGCACCACCTGCGGCATGTCCACCCAGGCCGAGGTGGTGATCTCGCCGGCGATCAAGGCCAGGCCGGTGGTGACCAGGGTCTCGCAGGCCACCCGGCACCGGGGGTCCTTGGCCATGATGGCGTCCAGAATGGCATCCGAGATCTGATCAGCGACCTTGTCCGGATGGCCCTCGGTCACCGACTCCGAGGTGAAGAGATAGCTGCCCATGGATCCTCCTTCTTGATTCCGTTATGGATGGTATGGGGACGAAAAAGCCACGAGTTGACAGATCGGAAGGACGGTCTACGGCCGGGCCTGCAGGCCGGGCATCTCGGGGGGCCGGCCGGCGGAAACCGCCTGCACCGCCCGGCACAAGGCCTCGTTGACCGGCGCTGCCATCCCCAGGCGCCTGGCCTCCGCCGCCACCGCGCCGTTGATGGCCTCGATCTCGGTGGGCCGGCCGGCCCGGACGTCCTGCAGCATGGAGGAGATGTTGGCCGCCGTGGCCTGGCAGACCGCCACGGTCATGGCGACGGGATCCTCCGGGACCGCCACCCCCTTCTTGCGGGCCACCGCGACCGTCTCGGCCACTGCCTGCTCCAGGAGGGCCCTCGCCTCGGGCCGCTCCGGCAGCGCACCGTTCGGGCAATCCAGGAGCGCGGTCAGGGCATTGATACCGGCGTTGACCATGAGCTTCAGCCACACCTGGCCCAGGATGTCCGGCGCCACCTGCGCCGGCAGCCCCACCCGGGTCAGGTGCGCCGCCACCGCCTCCAGGCGACTGGCCAAATCCTGCGACACCGCAGCGGAAAAGCCGAGCCAGGTCGGCCCCTGGCCGGCGTGGCGCACCTGGCCGGTAGCCAACAACGTGGCGCCCTGGGCGGTCACCCCCAGGGCGGCCGGCGCTGTCGTCCAGGTCGCCAGCAGGGGCAGATGGGCGATGCCATTCTCCAGGGTGACGAGCAGGCCTTGGGGGCGAAAGAGCCCTGCCGGCAGACGGGCCAGGGCAGCGGCCACGGCATGGGCCTTGACGGTCAACAGGACGAGATCGCAGGCCGGGATCTCCCCTGGCTGGGCCGTGGCCCGGACCCGCACCCGGCGGGTCCGGCCAGCGGCCTCGATGATGATCCCCTGGGCAGCCAGGTAAGCAGCCCGTTCCGGCCGCTTGTCCAGGAGCCAGACCTCCGCGCCGGCATCAGCGGCCAGGAAGGCGGCAAAAAGACAGCCCAGGGAGCCGGGGCCAACCACCACCGAGACCATCGGTCCTCTGCCTCCGGTTGTGTGGCACCGGCGTGCCGGAGGCTCTCCCGGCCACGCTTACTCCTTGGTGACCTTGACGTCCTCGACGATCACCTGGTAGTTGTAGCCGGAGCCGAAATCCTTGTTGGCCTCCAGGACGCCGGAGGCGAGGACAACGTCGCCGACATTGGGTGCCTCCTGGGAGGTGACCACCAGATCGTGGGTATTCGCCACCGGATCACCGGTTCCGTCCTGGAGGTGGATCCAGTTCTTGCCCATGATGTTCCGGGACACCTTGGTCACCTTGCCCCGCACCTGCACCTCCTTGCCCGAAAGCTCACCGGCGCGGGCAAAGAGATCGGCAACACTGTGGCCGTTGGGCCCAGGGGCCTTCTCCACCCGGACATCGGCAAAGGGCACCACCGCCTTGCCGCTGCCCGGCGGCATGGCCTGGGCAGGGCCGCCGGCTCCGCCCTCGGCCTTGAGGGCGTCGGCAAACGAGCCGGCCTCACCGCCCGGGGCAGCCGCGCCAGGGGCCGGGGCGCTGCCGCCCATGGCCGGGGGCATGCCGCCCGGCATCCCGGCCGGTGCCTTGCCGACGATACCCGAGGAGAACACCACCTCCTCGAAGACCCGGCCCAGGGCCTTGCTTTCAAAATTGCGCATGATGAGGCCGTCCTGGAAGGACACCTCCTCGCCCAGGGTCACCTGCACCATGGGCACGGCCACCCACTTCTTCTCCTGACCACTGTCCACCAGCAGATAGGTGTAGCCGCTGGCATTCATGGTCTCGGCCACCTTGCCGGCAAAGGCCCAGCTGGTGGCGGTCTCGCCGGCCGGCGCGCCGGAGGAGGACGCCGGGGCGCTGCCAGTGGCCGGTGCCTGGGCCGGCGGCTCGCCCTCCTTGCTGCACCCCGCCACTGCCAGTATCGCCGCCATCGCCAACAACAAGCTCTGCTTCTTCATCGAGCCCTCTCCTGTACCCCAAGGGTAGTGTCTGAGCTGAGCAATCCGGCTGCAGCTCCGGCTGGAGCCCCGGCCGCCAACGAGCAAGCCCCGCCGCCGCGCCGCCCTGCAGGCAGCACCCATGACCGGCCGGGGCCAAAAGTCTCGGCCCTACAGAATAAAGGATCTCCGATAGCGGGACAACCGAATTTTGCAGGGAATGGCGGTGCTTGACCGGCTGCGCAAGCGCTCTGCCGCCCTCGTTTCCGGCAGACCAATCCGAGGTGGCGCCGGCGCTCAGCCCGGTCGCGGGCAGGGCTCCCCGGTCCCGCACCGGGCCTCGTGCGGTCCGGTTTGGCCGGCTGCGGCCAACAGCTCGGCGTCAGAAAGCGGGCGATGCAGGTGGCCGGCCAGCCGGCGCAGGGCGCCGGTGAGGGATGCCAGCTCCGGATTCGCCACCGGCCGCCCCAGGCGGGAAAGGGCGGCCGCCACCGCCCGCCGGCCGGCCTTGGCGCCCAGCAGCAGCCGGCGCTGGCCGCCCACCCGTTCGGGAGGAAACGGTTCGTAGGTGGCGGGATCAGCGTACAGTCCCTGGAGATGGAGGCCCGTCTCACAGGCGAAGACCCGCTCTCCCACCACAGGATGGGCCGGCGGGATGGCGCTGCCGGCCGCGGCAGCCACGGTGCGGCACAGCGGCGCCAGGGCCGCCAGGTCGTAAGCCCGCCCCCAGTGCAGGGCGGCAAAGGCCGCCACCTCCTCCAGGCGGGCGAGTCCGGCCCGCTCCCCCAGCCCCAGCACGGTGACATCGGCCCAGGCCGCCCCGGCCTCCAGGGCCGCCACGGCGTTGGCGGTGGCCATCCCGAAGTCGTTGTGGGTGTGGACCGCCAGCTGGCAGGGCACAGCCGCCAGCCGCCGGATGAGACCGGCGATCCGGGCCGGGCTGGCTACACCCACCGTGTCGGCCAGCCGTAGCCGCTGGACGCCCAACGTGGCCGCCCGCTCAGCCACCGCCAGCAGGAAGGGCTCGTCCGCCCGGGTGGCATCCTCCAGGCCCAAGGCCAGGATCTGGCCCCCAGAGCGGCGCGCCTCGGCCACCGCCTCCTCCAGGGCCGCCACGGCCCACTCCCGGGAACGGCCCAGGCGGGTGACCAGATGCCGATCCGAAACCGGCAGGGACAGGGCCAGGACGTCGGGCCCCAGGGCGGCGGCCTGGCGGATGTCGGCCTTCAGGCACCGGCACCACAAGGCGAGTCTGGTCGCTGGTGACCTCCGCCGGGCATGGGCCAGGAGGGGGGCCAGCCGCTCGGCCTGGGCAGCCGCCCAGCCCAGCTCGATCTCCTCGACCCCCACCGCGACCAGGCCATCGACCATCGCCCTCGCCGCGGCCAGGTCAAACGATACCCCGACGGTCTGGGCCCCTTCCCGCAAGGTGGTGTCGATCAGTCCGTGCATGATCTATCCTCCCGCAACCAGCAGAGCCTGGGACATGAATCGCTGGACAGGAAGGCTTGCAGGTTCGATGCCCGGCTTCTGGGGCGGGCGAAGGGGGAGGTGACCGCCAGGAATGAAGCCTTTCCGACGCCAAGGTCGCCTCCCGGACAGGAAAGCCGTCACACGACCAGGGCCAGCCAGGTGGCCACGAACAGGGTCAGGCTGATGGCGCCGTTCAAGGTGAAAAAGGAGAGCTGGATGCGGGACAGGTCCCGGGGGTTGACCACGATGTGCTGGTAGAAAAGGGCCGCAGCGGTAGCGGCGATGCCCAGGTAATAGAAGGCGTTGAGGCCGGCCACCAGGCCGGTGCTGACGAAGAGGGCGAAGGCGATGACGTGGAAGAGCACCGCCAGCTGGAAGGCCCGGCGGCGGCCGAAACGGGCCGGCAGGCTGCAAAGCCCGCGACTGCGGTCGAAGTCGGCGTCCAGGCAGGCGTAGACGGTATCGAAGCCGGCCACCCAGAAAAGCACCCCCAGGGAAAGCACAGCCGGAAAGCCGGCCAGACTGCCGGTCACCGCTATCCAGCCGCCCAGGGGCGACAGACTCAGGGCAATGCCCAGGACCACGTGGCACAGCCAGGTGAAGCGCTTGGTATAGGAGTAGCCCAAAACAAAGGCCATCATCACCGGCGACACCAGGAGAGTCAGGGGATTGAGCCGGTGGCAGGCCAGGAAGAAGAGGCTGCCGGCGACGACCACCATGAGCCAGGCCTCCCAGGGCCGCACCGCGCCGGAGGCCAGGGCCCGATTGGCGGTGCGCGGGTTGTCCCGGTCGAAGGGCAGGTCAACGATGCGGTTGAAGCCCATGGCAGCGGTGCGGGCGCCCACCATGGCCAGGAGCACCCAGCCGGCGATCCGGCTGTCCGGCACACCCCGGGCGGCCAGAAAGGCGCCCATGAAGGCAAAAGGCAGGGCAAAGACCGTGTGCTCGAACTTGATCATCTCAAGAAGGGTCCGGATCTTATTCACCATTGTCGACACCTCGCCACCGCGCCAGGTCCGGAATCGGGAAACCGGCCAGCTCGCACAGCCGGCCGGCGAAGTAGCCTGCCATCTCGTCCAGGGAGGCAGGCCGATGGTAGAAGGCGGGCATGGCCGGGCAGATGATGGCGCCGGCATCATGGGCCGCCAGCATGTTCGCAAGGTGGATGCGGCCCACCGGACTCTCCCGGACCGCCAGCACCAGGGGCCGCCGCTCCTTGAGCGTGACGTCAGCGGCCCGGTGGATGAGGTTCCGGGACAGGCCGCCGGCGATGGCCGCCAGGGTGCCCATGGAGCAGGGCACCACGATCATGGCCGCATAGCGGCTGGAGCCGCTGGCCGGCGCCGCCGCGAGATCCGTCACCCGGTGCCACACCGCCACTTCCGCCAGGGAAGCCGGCTCCCGATCCGTCTCCAGGGCCAGCACCTGGCGGCCGGCCTCGGAGACGATGCCGTGCACCTCGACGCCCAGCCGGGCCAACTGGGCCAGCACATGCAGGGCATAAAGGCTGCCGGAGGCGCCGGTGATGGCCACCAGCGCCCGCTGGCGCTCGTCCTTCATGGCCTCGCCTTGCGGCCGGAGTAGATGGTGACGATGCCCATGGTGAGGGGCCTGGCCTCGACGGCGACGAAGCCGGCCCGGGTCATCATGGCCAAAAGCTCGGCCGGCTCATAGAAGGCGGCGATGGAGGAGGCCAGATACTCGTAGGCCTCCCGGTCCCCGGAGACCGCCCCCGCCACCTTGGGCAGCACCCGGTTCAGGTAGAAGCGGTACAAGGGACCGAACCAGGAGGAGCTGGGCCGGGAGAACTCCAGGATCAGGAGGCGGCCGCCGGGCTTCAGCACCCGGTGCATCTCCGCCAGACCCCGCTCGGTGCGGGAGAGGTTGCGGACCCCGAAGGCCACGGTGATACCCCAGAAGGCGTCGCTCCTGGCCGGGATCTCCTCGCCGTCGCCACAGACCGGAAAGATCCGCCCCCGCCGGCCATCCGCCGGCAGCACCGCCCGGCCGGCCCGGAGCATGTCCTCGCAGAAATCGATGGCCACCACCCGGCGATCCCGGGCCTGGCGGGCCAGCTCCAGGGACAGGGGCAAGGTGCCGGCGCACAGATCCAGAACCGGCCCGGCAGGAAACTCGGCCAGGAGCCGGGTGGTGACGTACCGCCAGTAGCGGTCCACCTGCATGGAGAGGACCGAGTTCAGCAGATCATAGCGCTTGGCGATGGCCGCAAACTTCTCGCGGACAAAGGCCTTCTTCAGGGCCGGGCTGGGAACCGTCATGGGCAAAGACCGCAGGGCAAGGCCGGTGCCCGCTCCGGCACCGGCAGCTGCCCGCCGATGAGCTGCAGGGGCAAAGCCCGCGGGCTGGCCTCGCCCCTGCCGATGAGGATGGCGAAATACCGCTCCAGGGCCCGGATCTTGGCCGGGCCCAGGTCATACTCGATACCGGCCAGATAGCGCTGGCAGGCCTCCGGGGTCATGGGGATGCGGGGCGCCACCTTGCGGCCGATCTCGGCCAGCCGGGCACGGCCCTCGGCGGCGCAGCGACCAAGCTGCCGGTGCACTGCCAGCACCTCCCCGGGCCGATCCTGCCAGACTTGGCGCCGCACCACCCACAGGGCGAAGACAAAGGGCAGGCCGGTGTGCCGGCGCCAGACCTCGGCCAGGTCCAGCTGATGGGGCCAGGCCCCCGTTGCTGCCAGCTGCAGGGCCTGGTCGCCAATGGCCACCCGGCCGGCCGCCGGTGGCTCCGGCCCCGGCCCCGGCAGCACGAAGCGGGGCCGGACGCCCAGGAGCTCCTCGCACACCACTGCCGCCAGGCTGTTGGAGGTCTGGGACTGGGGCGACAGGAGCACGGTCTCCCCGGCCAGCTCCGACACCGGCCGTTGGCTCAGGAGAAAGACGCTGCCCACCGGCCCGGAGGCGCTGAGGGACAGATCGGCGAGGATGGCGTAGCCCTCGGGCCGCACCGCATACTCCTGGCTGGAGACGAGACCCAGATCCAGGTCGCCGGCCGCGAGCAGCTGACACAGGGCCCGGGGCGGCGCCTCGATGACTCGCCAGGCCGGCTCGTGCACCGACTCCCGCCAGACCTCACAGAGGGGGGCGGTGTTGATGAAGCTCACCATGCCGATCCGCAAGGTCGATCCTCCTCTGCCGGGCTGGGCAGCACCCACTGGCATGGCAACCCCTCCAGAGCGGTGGTGAGACGATTCTCCAGCTCGGCAGCCGTGGCGGCCTGACAGCTTACGGCCAGAAAGCGGTCACGCCGGCCCGGCGCCAGGCTGCCCCAGGAGCCGGCCTGGCCCAGGAGCCGGGCGCCGTTTTCCGTGGCCATGGCCAGGACCTGCGCCGGGGTCACCCCGGGATGATCCTGGCGCAGGAGCGCCATCTCGCGCCACAGACAAAGCCGGTCGTTGCTGGCCAGGCTGTCGGTGCCCAGGGCCGGGGCCAGCCCGGCAGCCAACATGGCGGCCAGCCTGGGCTTGCCCACCCCCAGCCGCCGGTTCGAGCCCGGACACAGGCAGATGCCGGCCCGGCGCTGGGCCAGGAGATCGATCTCCCGGCCGGTCAGCTGCACCCCATGCACACAGATGGTGCCCCGGTCCAAGAGGTCCAGGCGGTCGAGATACTCCGCCCCGCCGCAGCCCGGGGCCACAAAGGAGCCGTCCCAGAAGCCCCGCTCAGCCAGGAAATCCTGCATCGGCCCCCGGCCGGTGGCCAGGAGCTCCACCTCCTCCGGGGACTCGGCCAGGTGGATGGAGAAGGGGTGCCCCAGCCGGCGGCTGCGCTCCTTCACCAGCACCAGCAGCTCGGCCGCTGTGGAGTATGGCGCGTGCGCTGTCACCGGCTGGCTGGCCGGAATGGTCGCCGCCAGGGCCTGGAGCGCTGCAGTCTTGCTCTGGCGGCCAAGACCGTACACCTCCAGGAGGAAGGGGCCTGCCCCGCCCTGCCCTTGCCACAGCCCGGCACTGGCCAGCGCGTTGCCGGTATCGAGGGCCAGCCCGATGCCCCGGGCCACCATCCCGCGGCCCGCCTCCTGGGCGAGACCGACCCAATCGGTCCCTTCCACCCCCACCTTGGCCCGGGCGGCCAAGAGGCCCCGGAGCCAGTGCACAAAGGTGGCGGCCGGCTGCGGGGCTCCCTGGCCCAGGGCCGTACACCCGGCCAGCTCCAGGTGGCCATGGGCATTGACCAGGCCGGGCATCAGCACCTGGTCCGGGTAGTCCCGCACCGGGCCGAAGAATCCCGCCGCCAGCTCCGCCCAGGGACCCACCGCCTGAATGCGGCCGCCGGCGGCCAGCACCGCGCCGTCGGCCAGAGGCGGCCGCACCACCGGCACCACCCAGGGCGCCCGGTGCAGGATCGGTCCAGCCATGGCCGTGGCAGGCGCCCTGCCCTCAGTTGGCCAGCCGGCGCTCGGCCTCGCCCAGCAGCTGGTAGTCCATGCGCCGCTGCCGTGGGACAAAGCCGGCGCCGGTCACCAGGCGCCGGATCTCGGCCTCGGACAGCCGGAAGGAGACGCCGGTGGCGGCCACCACGTTCTCCTCGATCATGGTGCTGCCAAAGTCGTTGGCCCCGAAAAACAGGGACAGCTGCGCCACCTGCGGCCCCTGGGTGACCCAGGAGGCCTGGAGGTTGGGAACATTGTCGAGCACGATCCGAGACAGGGCCAGGGTGCGCAGGTAATCCACGGCATTGGCGGCGCGGATGCCCGCCAGGGCGGTGTTGCGGGGCTGGAACGGCCAGGGGATGAAGGCGGTGAAGCCGCCGGTGCGGTCCTGAAGATCCCGGATCTTCAGCAGGTGCTCCAGCCGCTCGGCCCAGGTCTCGATGTGGCCGAACATCATGGTGGCGGTGGTGCGCAGGCCCAGGCCGTGGGCCTCTGCCATCACCGCCAGCCACTGGTCGGCCGTGCACTTGTCGGGGCTGATCTGGCTGCGCACCCGGTCCACCAGGATCTCGGCGCCGCCGCCGGGAATGGAGTCGAGGCCGGAGGCGATCAGCCGCGCCAGCACCTGCCGCACCGGCAGGCCGGACCGGGCCGCGAAGTGGCTGATCTCCGGCGGCGAAAAGCCGTGGATGTGGATGGGATGCTCGGCCTTGATGAAGCGGAGCATCCCTTCATAGAAGGGCAGGTCCAGGTCCGGATGGAGACCGCCCTGGAGCAGGATCTGGGTGCCGCCCAGGGCCAGGGTCTCGTCGATCTTCTGCCCCAGCTCGGCCCGGGACAGGACATAGCCCTCCCCCTTCTCCGGGGATTTGTAGAAGGCGCAGAACCGGCAGCCGGAGATGCAGACATCGGTGTAGTTGATGTTGCGGTCGATGACGTAGGTGACCAGCGGCTCCGGGTGCAGCCGCCGCCGCACCCGGTCGGCCAGCATGCCCAGCTGATAGAGATCCGCGTGCTCGGCCAGGGCCAGGGCATCGGCAGCGCCGATCCTCTCCCCTGCCGCCACCCGCTGACAGATGCTGCTCGCGCTCATGCCGCGACCTCGTAGCGCCGGATCGGGTTGTAGAGGGTGTCCCGCTCCACCGGGATGCGGCCGGCCTCCCGGATCAGGCCCAGGAGCTGCTCCCGGGTCATCGCCTGCTCGGTGTCGGCGCCGGCCATGTGGGTGATGATCTCCTCCTTCACCGTGCCGTCCACGTCGTCAGCACCGAAGGCCAGGGCCAGTTGGGCCAGCTTGGGGCCGATCATCACCCAGTAGGCCTTGATGTGGGGGAAGTTGTCGAGCAGGAGCCGGGCCACGGCGATGTTGCGCAGGTCCTCCAGGCCGCCCGCCCGGTGGACATTGGCCAGCTCGGTATTCTTGGGGTGGAAGGCCAGGGGGATGAAGGCAAGAAAGCCCTTCGTCTCGTCCTGGGCCTGCCGCAGCAGCTCCAGGTGCTCCACCCGCTCCTCGGGGGTCTCGATGTGGCCGTAGAGCATGGTGGCGTTGGAGTGGATGCCCAGCCGGTGGGCGGTCTTGGCCACCTCCAGCCAGGCCTCGCCGGAAAGCTTCTTGTCGCAGGTCAGCTGGCGGATCCGCGGGCTGAAGACCTCGGCACCGCCGCCCGGGATGGAGCCCAGGCCCGCGGCCCGCAGCTCGGTCAGGGTGTCGGCCACCGACTTGCCCGCCAGCCCGGCCAGATGGGCAATCTCGACGCAGGTGAAGGCCTGGATATGGACCTCCGGCCGCAGCTGCCTGATGCCGGACAGCAGCTCCAGATAGTAGCTGTAGGGCAGGTCGGGATGGATGCCGCCCACCATGTGGATCTCGCTGATGGACTCGGCCAGACGCTCCGTGACCTTGGCCAGCACCTCGTCCACCGTCATCTCGTAGGCCAGGGGCGAGGAGCGGTCCTTGCCAAAGGCGCAGAACTTGCACAGGTTGGTGCAGATGTTCGAGTAGTTGATGTGCTGGTTGACGATGAAGTAGGCGTCGGCGCCGTTCTTGGCCTCCCGCACCAGGTTGGCGAGATAGCCGACCGCCAGGATGCTGGGGTTGGCGTACAACCGCAGGCCATCCTGCCGGGAAAGCCGTTTCCCGGCCCGGACCTTGTCCAGGATGTCGGCCAGGCCCGCCTCGGCAATGAAGGCCTCGGGATCAGGGGGAACAGGGGCAAGGCTGGCCAGCATGGGGTCTCTCCTCACGACAGGGCGGCAAGGCAAGGGGCAGCCGCGGGCCGGTCCGCATCCCGGCCATCGCCGGCGGCCTCCCCCGTCTGCCAGGCCATGGAAAAGACGTCCAGGAGCTGCTGCACCCGGCTGGTCCAATCGGCGCCCTCAGGCCGGGAGAAGCTGACGCCCGGGCTGGGCGCCGCATAGCTCTGGAGGAAACGGTCGAAGACAGCGTCCAGGACAAAGGCCATGGCCTCGGGATCGAGCCGGGCCTCCAGCTGGCCAGCTGCCTGGGCTGCCGTGCACAGGGGCAGGAAGAAATCCCGCGAGAAGAGGCGAACCCGGGCCAGGAGCTGCTCCCGGTGGGGCAGATCGTCCTCGGAGACGATCCGCAGATACAGGCGGAAGAAGGCGGGGTGCTGGTCAATGAAGCGCATGCCGCAGAAGAGCGCCTCCCGGAGCGAGGAACGAAGCTCCTGCTCCGGCAGAGCGGCCAGGGCCGCGGTGAGGCTGCGCTTGACCTCCCGGGTCAGCTCTTCGAAGACAAAGAGGAACAGGGCCTCCTTGTTCGCAAAGTACTGGTAGACCGAGCCCTTGGCGATGCCGAGCCGCCGCACCACGGCGTTGAGGCTGGCCTTGGCATACCCCTTGGCCGCGAACTCCTCAGCCGCCTCCGCCAGGATGCGGCCGCGCTTGTCCGCCGGCAGGTTCCAGAAGGTGTCGGTGGGCTTGGTGAGCGGGCTTTCCATATGACCAGGCGGTCATATAGCCGGAAATCGGCGCCCGTGCAAGCCTTTTTTGCGCGCTCGCGGACGGCCTTGCGGCCGCTCACAGCCGCTGGCACTGCCAGGTCACCGGCTGGCCGCCGGCGTACGGCATATAGCCGTGGAAGATGCGGGGGTCGTCGTCGAAGACCAGGGGCAGGAAGAAGCGGTCGCCGGGCCACATGGGCAGCTCCGGCAGGCGGGCCAGGGGCACCCACTCCAGGGACCCCTCCTCGTTACGGGCAAAAGGGGTGCCGGAGAAGCGGTCGATGCGGAAGATGAAGCCCAGCCAGTCCTCGGCGGCCGGGCCGAAGCCGGTCCAGTTGATGGTGCCCCGCAGCACCAGGGCCTCAGCCACGATCCCGGCCTCCTCCAGGATCTCCCGCCGCATGCCGGACAGGACATCCTCGTCGGGCTTCAGCTTGCCCCCCAGGCCATTGTATTTATTGAAATGGGTGTCGCCTTTGCGGGCGTTGCGAAGGACCAGGAGGGTCTGGCGCCGGTCCGGGGAGAGGACGTAGCCCAGGGTGCCGACGATGGGGGTGTAGGCGGCCATGGTCAGCGGCCGGCCAGCAAGGGGCCGGAGGCCAGGATGCCGGCCCGGGCCAAACCGGGCAGGGGCTCGCGGTTGAGGTCGTTCAGGCGCTCCGGCGGGTAGGACAGCCGGCTGAAAATGGTCTCCTCCAGGGCAAAGGTGTGCTGGTTCATGCGGTCGAGCCGCTGGCGGATCTCCGGGGTCCGGCCGTAGCGGGCCATGAGATCCACGAAGCGGTCCGCCAGGGAGACCACCTCTTCGTGGCGGACCCTCTTGTCGGCGTAAAAGACCAGGGCCGCCTCGTTGGGATCCTCGCCGGGCTGCCAGTCGGTCAGGAGGATGTGCTGGCCCACCAGCCGCCCCACCTCCGGGTAGCCCAGCTTGGCCAGGAGGTCTTCCCCCCGGACGGCATGGTTGCCGCCGTCCTCCATGGCGATCATCTTGGCGATGTCATGGAGAAGGCCGCCCGCCTCCACCAGGTCGACGGAGAGCGCGACCCCGGCGGCAGCCAGGTCCGCGGCCAGCAGCACCCCGATCTGGGCCACCCGCTGGGAATGGGCCACCACGTGCGCCGGCACCCGGTAGCGGGCCAGAAGCTCCAGGCTCTCCACAGGATTGGGAATCGGCATGCCTGCTCCAGTAGCTTGATCGACGCAGCCGATGGTCAGGCCGGCGATTCCCCCTCGGACGGGTCCGGCGAGTCAGACCGGTCCGACCGGTCCGAGGAATTCGCCCGCCCCGGCACCAGCGCCCTTGCCGGGGCGGCTGCGATCAAGGACAATGAAGGCCGTTCCCTTCCAGGCCAGGAGAATGCCATGCCCAGCAGAACGCGCCCCGCTCCGTTCCCCGAGAGACAACCCAGCAGCTGGCCGCTGGCCGCCATGCTGCTGCTCCTCCTCTTGGTCCTGGCCCTGCTGCCGGCCGGCAGCCGCGCCGAGCCGGTGCCCCGTCTCGATCCCAACCGGGCAACCGCCGCCGAGCTGGAGAGCCTGCCCTTCATCGGTGCCGAGCGGGCCCAGGCCATCATCCGCTTCCGGCAGAGCCACGGCCCGATCCGAAGCGCCGAGCAGCTCCTGGCCGTGCCGGAGATCGGCCCCCAGACCCTGGAGGCCATCCGGCCCTACCTGCTGCTGGGGGACGAGGCCCCCAAGGTACCAGGGGCCAGCGTCTCTGTCCAGGCGGCCATCGGCACCCGACCGGGGGACATAGTCCTGCTGGCGGATGGCGACCTCCTGCCCGTCCTCCTGCAGGATCTGACGGCCGCCCGGACCAGCATCGAGATGGCCATGTTCCTGTTCAAGACCGGGGATGCGCCGGACAACCGGCCGCGGCAGGTGGCGGAGGCCCTCATCGCGGCCCAGCGGCGGGGGGTGACAGTGACGGTGTGCCTGGAGCGGTCGGAGCGGGACCAGGAGCTCGATGCCGCCAACCGGGCCACGGCCAGGCTGCTGCGGAAGAAAGGGGTGACGGTGCGGTTCGACCGGCCGGAGGTCACCACCCACGCCAAGGTGGTGGTGATCGACCGGCGGCTGGCGCTTCTGGGCAGCCACAACCTGACCCACGCCGCCCTGGGCGTGAACCGCGAGCTGTCGCTCCGGGTGGACAGCCCGGCGCTGGCGGCAGAGCTGGGCCGCTATGTGCAGGGCCTGGGGCTCTGACCGGTCCTCGGGCGCCGATCAGAGCTCGTAAAGGGTGTCGTCCCGCCGGGGCGCACTGCGGCTGACCGGAACGGCCCCGACCTTCTTGCCGCCCTCCAGCGCGAACGGCTCCTCGGACTCCAGAAGGTCCCCCATCTCCGCCTCCAGCTGGTCCGGATCCTCGCCGGCCTCCATCCGGCTCAGGGCCTCTTCCATGGCACTGCCGAGCCTGAGGCCAGTGCCGTCGCTGAAGCGGCGCATGAGGCGGGCCATCTGCCGGGGATCATCCTCACTGAGCCCCTCGGCCTCCCGGGCCAGCCCTTCGATGACCCGCTCCATCCGGCCCTCATCCACCGGCAGATCCGGGCCCTCGCCCTCCTCTTTGGCCCGACCGACCCGGGCGAACAGGGAGGGCCGGCGGCGCAGCCGCACGTTCCGGCAACGGGGACACCAGGGCTGGGTGGTGGTATCGATCCGGCGGGACAGAAAATTGAAGAGGGTGTTGCAGTCCTGGCAGTAGAATTCGTAGATGGGCATAACGATCCGTCCAGTTGACTCGTACGGTTGCGGGGGGGCCCGATCAGCTCTTCCGCCGTACCACCACCCGGCGCTTCTTGCCGCCTCCCCCGGAGCCGCTGACCCGCCGCACCAGACGTCGCACCTTGGCCGGTGCGGCCGCATCGGCCGACCCCGGCGCCAGCCCCGCTCCGGTCACCAGATCGAGACCGTCTTCCCCGGGCAGGGGCTGCTGGTAGCGGCAGCCGGCCCGGGGGCAGCGCAGCACCACCCGGCCGTCCACCGTGGCCTTTTCCACCAGGTACGGAGAGCCGCACAGCTGGCAAGGCTCACCGTGGGGCCGCGACCAGGCCATGAGGTCGCAGCTGCTCTGGGAGCAGACAAAGAAGGTGCGGCCGGCCGGGGTGCGCTTGCGGAGGATCTGACCGGTGCCGCACAACGGGCACGGCACCTCCTGTTCTTTCGCCTTCTCGAAGGACTGGGAATGGCGGCAGGCCGGAAAGCCGCTGCAGGACCAGAAGCGGCCGAAGCGGTCCTCCTTGAGGATCATGCTGCGGCCACACTCCGGGCAGTCCTTGGCCGGGATGGCCGGATCCTCCACGATCCGGGCTGCAGCCATACCGGGGCTGGCCAACCGTTGCGGCTCGGCGGCCGGCGCGTAGAAGACGGCCGCGGCCCGGCGCCTCGCCGGGGGGGCGGACG
>JBFMBH010000010.1:41561-57675 GCA_040755095.1 Thermodesulfobacteriota bacterium | reverse complement strand
GCTCCCGGGCCGCGCCCATGATCTGCACGATGCCCTCGGCAATCTCCGGCACCTCCATGGCAAAAAGCTTCATGAGGAAGTTGGGGTGGGTGCGGGACAAGACCAGCTGGGGCTCCCTGATCGTCTTGCGCACATCGAGGAGATAGGCGCGGATCCGGTCCCCCTGGCGGTACGACTTCTTGGGGATCTGCTCGTTGGTGGGCAGGATGGCGTCGGTGCGCCCCAGATTGACGATGATGTTGCCCCGCTCGAAGCGTTGGACAATGCCGTTGACGATCTCCCCCCGCCGATCCTTGAACATGTCGTAGATGACATCGCACTCGGCGTCCTTCATCTTCTGGATGATGACCTGCTTGGCAGACTGGGCGGCGATCCGCCCCAGATCGGCGATGTTGGTGATCTTGGTGCCGATGTCGTCCCCAAGCTGGGTCTCGGGATCCAGGGCCAGGGCCTCGTCCAGAGAGATCTCCGCCTCCGGGTCGGCCACCTCCTCCACCACGGTGCGGAAGCAGAAGACCTCGATCTCCCCCAGCTCGTCGTTGTACGCGACCTCCAGATCCCGGTCCCGGCGCTGGCCGTAGCGCTTCTTCACAGCAGAGCGGACCGCCTCCTCCAGGGTCTCGACGAGCAGCGTGCGCTCGATCCCCTTGTCCCTGCTGATCTGATCGATGATCCTCCGCAGCTCCGACATGTTCCCTGTTCTCCTGACTTCAAGAAGCCCTCACGGCCGCCTGACCGCAGGCTGGCCCTTCTGCTCTCACCATTCCACCACCAGCCGGGATCGGCTGATGCAATCCAGCGGGATCGCCACCTCGCCCTGGCCGGTAGCCAGGACAAGCGCGCCCTCCCGGACGCCGGCCAGAACCCCCTCCAGGGCCTTCTGCCCGGCCACCGGCTCCCGGCAGACCACCTTGGCCCGCCGGCCGGCGAAGCGCACAAAGTCGCGCTCGCCCCGCAGGGGCCGGTCCAGGCCCGGCGACGACACCTCCAGATGAAAGGGCCGGTCGATGACCTCCTCCACATCCAGAAGGTCGCTGAGCTCCCGGCTCACCATCGTGCAATCATCGAGACTGATGCCGTTTTCGGCATCAATGACCAGCCGCAGCACCCAGCCAGGCTGCTCCCGCCGGAACTGCAGATCGAACAGCTCGAGACCCAGGCCTTCGACGATGGGCAGGGCCAGCGCCCGCACCGCGGCCAGGATCCGCTCGGTGCCGCTGTCCTTGTCCCTGACAGTGCCGGCCATTCCCCACCCCTTTGCACCGGCCCTGGCCCCGGCCGAAAAAAAAAAGCGGGCTTTTCTTGCCCACTTTTGCCAGACACCGCCACATGTGGTCGCCGCAGCCCGTCGCCACGGCCGCGAGACCGGGGCCGCCAGCCGTCGAGCCGCCCCAGGCAAGTACGAGGCGCCCGACGTCCGGAGACAACCTGGAGCGGACAACGGGATTCGAACCCGCGACACCAAGCTTGGGAAGCTTGTACTCTACCAGCTGAGCTATGTCCGCTCGCCCGGCCTACCCGTAAACAAGGGACGAGTATAACGAAAAAATCGGGGTTGTCAAGGCGGCCGCCGGCGGCGGCCGGCAGGGCACTGCCCCAGGCGTCGGCCCCTGGGACGGCCAAAACCTCTGCCCGCGGGCAGGCGCCCATGGTATCCTTGTCGAGCTGATGCAGGATCCTGGGGGCTGATCACCAGAGGGCGTGACCATGGGGGGGACGCCGGTCACGCCCGCGGTATCCCCTTTTCCCGACCATCCGAGGCTGTTGGCGCCATGCCCTTTCTCCGCGCCCCGGTAGCCGTCTCCACCCTGGACCTGGTGGAGAGCCTGTCCACGGCCATGGACCTGGTGAGCCCGGCCCTGAGCAACCACCACCGGCGGGTGGGGTTCGTCGCCCTGCAGCTGGCCACGGCCATGGGGCTGCCCCGTCCGGTCTGCCGGGACACCCTCATCGCCGGCATGCTCCACGACTGCGGCGCCCTGGCCATGCGGGACCGCACCGTCACCCTGATCTTCGAGCTGGACGGGGTGGATGCCCCCGGGCTCCAGCACCACGCCGCGGCCGGCCACCAGCTGCTCTCCCGCTTCCCACCTTTTGCCAAGGCCGCCCACCTGGTCCGCTGCCACCACCTGCCCTGGGCCCATGGCGCCGGCGCGAGGTGGCAGGGCCAGGAGGTGCCGGTCAGCGCCCACATCCTCCACCTGGCCGACCGGGTGGACACGCTGGTTGGCGAGTCGGCCAATCCCCTCTTCCTCCGGGAGGGGATTGTGGCCCGGATCGTCCGGAGCACCCCGGCCCTCTTCCATCCCGAGGTGACCGCAGCCTTCCTGGGCCTGACCCACAAGGAGGCCTTCTGGCTGGACATGGCCGCCATCTCCCGAGGCGCCAGCATCGCCGGTGCGGCCCGGTATGCCCAGGGCCACCTGGCGACCACCACCCTCTTGGAGATCGCCACCCTGTTCGGCCAGATCATCGACTTCCGGAGCCGCTTCACCGCCACCCACTCCAGCGGGGTAGCGGCCTGTGCCGGCCTGCTGGCCCGGCTGGCCGGCATGCCCGAGGCCCAATGCCAGCGGATGGCCATCGCCGGCCATCTCCACGATCTGGGCAAGCTGGCGGTGCCCCTGGAGATCCTGGAGAAGCCCGCCCGCCTGACCCCGGTGGAGCTGAACGTCATCAAGGCCCACGCCTACTACACCAACTGGGTATTGGACAAATTCCGGGATCTCGACGAGATCCGGCTCTGGGCCGCCCTGCACCACGAGCGTCTGGATGGCCAGGGCTACCCCTTCCGCCTCCCCGGGGAGGAAATCTCCCTGGGCGCCCGGGTGATGGCCGTGGCCGATGTGGTCACCGCCATCACCGAGGATCGTCCCTATCGTCCCGGGATGCAGCCGCCGGACGCGATCCGGATCCTCGGCCGCATGGCGCACGAAGGGGCACTGGATCCCGACCTCGTGCACCTGCTCCTGGACCACCTGGACCACGTGAGCCAGACGCGGTGCGAGGCCCAGGAAAACAGCCGCCGGGAATACGCGGCCTTCGGCGCCGCGCGCTAACGACGCGCCCCCTGGCGCCACCAGCCAACCTCCGCGCGGCTACCCGCCCTGCCCCCGGGCGCGGTGGCCGTTTCCTCCATAAGGAGCAGCCATGCCGTTCAGTCAGAGCCAGCTCGTCATCTCCACCCTCGATCTGGTGGAAGGCCTCTCCACCGCCATGGACCTGGTCAGTCCCGCCCTCAACAACCATCAGCGGCGGGTCGGCTTCGTGTCGCTGCAGCTGGCCCGGGCCCTGGGGCTGCCGGATGCGGTCTGCCGCGACACCCTCATGGCCGGCATGCTCCATGACTGTGGCGCCCTGGACATGCCGGACCGGACCATCACCCTGACCTTCGAGCTGGGCGGCCCCGACCACCCCGTTCCCCAGGGCCATGCCACCGCCGGCTTCCGGCTGCTGTCGCGCTTTGCGCCCTTTGCCCAGGTGGCCCGCATGGTGCGCTACCACCACCACCCCTGGGCCAGTGGCGCCGGCACCGCCTGGCAGGGCGACGAGGTGCCGCTTGCCGCCCATATCCTCCATCTGGCCGATCGGGTGGATGTCCTGGTCGGCGACACAACCAACCCGCTGGTGCTCCGCCAGGAGATCGTCGACCGGATCGGCCGCAGAACGCCTGCCCTCTTCCATCCCGAGGTGACGGCGGCCTTCCAGGACTTGGCCGTCAAAGAGGCCTTCTGGCTGGACATGGCTGGCATCTCCCGGGGCGCCACCATCTCCGGCGCCTCCCGCTACGCCGGTGAGCGGCTTGGGACCAGTGCCCTCCTGGAGATGGTCCGCCTGTTCGGCCTGATCATCGATTTCCGGAGCCGCTTCACCGCCACCCATTCCAGCGGTGTCGCCAGCTCGGCCGCGGCCCTGGCCCGGCTGGCCGGCTTCTCACCGGGCCAGTGCCGGCGCATGATGGTCGCCGGCCATCTCCACGACCTGGGCAAGCTGGCGGTGCCCCTGGAGATCCTGGAGAAGCCGGACCGCCTCACCCCGGCCGAGGTCAACGTCATCCGCACCCACACCTACTACACCTACTGGGTGCTGGCCAAATTCCGCGACCTCGAGGAGATCCGGCAGTGGGCGGCCTTCCACCACGAGCGGCTGGACGGCCGCGGCTATCCGTTCCATCATGCGGCGGCCGAGCTTTCGCCAGGCGCCCGGATGATGGCGGTGGCGGATGTCTTCACCGCCATCACCGAGGATCGTCCTTACCGCGCCGGGATGTCCTCCCGGGAGGCAGCCCGGATCCTGGAGGGAATGGCCGCCGGCGGCGCCCTCGACCCGGAGATCGTGCACCTTCTGATGGACAACTTCGACCAGGTGAACCACGAGCGCAGCCAGGCCCAGGAGCAGAGCCGCCAGGAGTACGCGGCCTTCAGCGCCGGCCGCGAGCCAGGGCCGGGATGAGGGGGAGGCTTTCAGAATGTCCAGCGAGACGACTTTCTTCCGGCAGGCAGGCCGCCAGCGCGCCCGCCTGCGACAGCAGGCCCTGGCCGAGCGCCGAGAACGGGCGTGGGCGGTGGCCCACCGGGGAGCCGCACTCCTCAGGGAGACCTTCGGTGCCAACCGGGTGGTGCTGTTCGGCTCCCTGGCCGCCGGCCGGACCTTCGACGAACGATCGGACGTGGATCTGGTCGCCTGGGGGCTGGAGGAACGGGTCTATCTGCGGGCGATCTCCTGGCTCCTGGACCTGGACCCCACCATCCCGGTGGATCTCCTGCGGGGCGAGGAGCTGCCGGAGGCGATCCGGGCACATATCGAGGAGGAGGGACAACCCCTATGAGAGACGCCACCGCCCTGGCGGCCCGCATCCAGCAGGCCCTGGTGGACCTGGATCGGGTCGTGGCCCGCAGCCAGGAGCTGCTGGCCAAGGCCCAGCGCACCGGTGACGACGGCTATCTGGATGGCGCGGCCTTGAACCTGCACGCCTTCTATGCCGGTGTCGAGCGCATCTTCGAGGACATCGCCCGGGAAACCGGCGAGGGGGTGCCCAACCGTCCCGACTGGCATCAGAGCCTCCTCTTGCAGATGTCAGCCGCGATTCCCGAGGTGCGACCGCCGGTGATCACACGGCAGACCCCTCTCTGTCTGGACGAGTACCGCACTGCCTCAAACAGCTGAGCAGGCCCTGCCTCTTGATTGGTCCAAAAGGCGACATCAGGCAACTTCCTTTACAAGGAGCTCAATTCCATCGATGATGGGCAATTGGAGATTCTTATGGATCCGCAGAAGGACCCATTCTTCCACCACTTCCCTCAACTCCTCCCGACAGTCCTCGAGACCTTTGGCATTCGCATAACCGCCTTTGCATTCTGGAATTTCGCCATAGTAGCTGCCATCATCAGGCAGAATTTCGTACTTTGCATGGCGGAGTGCCGCCTGGATGTATTCCATTAGCATCGCAGAACCTCCAGCGTCGTTTGACAGGATAACTCAGGGCTACTGAGCCACATCTCCACCAAGATGATCGGGTAGCCAGGGGAGGCCCCCCACCTCTGATGGCGAAACCCCGCACCCGAAGCTTGCCCCCCGGGGAGGAGGCATCCTGTATCCTTACTTCCTGGGCACCGCTCGACGGGCGGCCACGGGGGGCCGCCCCTACGCCCTTCCCGCCGGGGGTGGCCACCGGGGGCGGTCTCGTGCCGTTCTCGGCGGCGCTTCCCTCGCAATCGGGACACGCACCGCCGGCGGCCGAGCACCCGCCAGATGGTTCTTACCCTTCCAGGGCATTGCTGGTCAAGGGGAATGCTCCCCCGCCAAAGGACTGTTTGTTTGCGCCGGAATCGCCTGGCGGCCGGCGGTGCTGGCGGGGTGCCCAGGCCCGCGGCCGCTCCGGCGCCCGCGCCCCACCCCGGCATTGCCGGCCGCCGCTTCACCCCGCCGGTCCCTTGGCCTCCACAGAGAGGTCATGCAGAGAGGAGAAGGGCTGCCGGCTTGGCCGCCTTCTCTCTACAGGGCAGCCAGGGGGAAGGCGTCCTGGATCTGCCGGCTGCGGGCGGTCCAGCCGTGCTCGCTGGCCAGGCGCAGCGCCGTCGCCGCCTGGCGGCCGGCGGCGGTGGTGGCGCCCTGCTGCTCCAGCAGCCGGGCCCGCAGCAGGGCGGCCTCGGCCAGCGCCCAGGGGTGGTCGATGGTGTGGGCCAGCTCCTCGGCGGCGGCCAAGAAGGATGCCGCCCGGCCGGTCTGCCCTTCCTCGATAAGGAAGGCACCCTCCAGCAGCAGCCGGTGGCAGCGCAGGGTCGGGTGGCGGGCTGCCTGCCGCAGCTCGGCCAGGGCGGTGCGGCAGTGCTGGCGCGCCGGGGCCCGGTCCGCCGGGGCGGCTGCTGCCAGGCGGGCCAGCGCGATCCGCGCCTTGGCCACATAGAAGGCGCGCAGGTGCAGCGGCAGCCTTCCGGGCTTAAGTCCCAGCCGCTGGTAGGCAGCCAGGGCCTCGTCCACCCCGGGGCCGCTCTCGCCCGCCTCGGCGGCCAGCAGGAGCCGCTGGCCGGCGTACTGGGCCAAACGCCAGCGATCCTCGGGACGCTCTTTGATGAAGGCAAAGTACTCGGCCAGGTGCTCGCGCCCCTGCCCGGGCTCGCCCAGCATGGCCAGAACCGGGCCGGCATAGCAGCGGAAGGGGTGGCCATAGGCCAGCTCAGTACGGCTGCTGGCCAGGGTCAGCCGGCGCCGGCCGGCCTCGATCCAGCGCCAGGCCTGGCGGGCATGGCCCCGCATGGAGAGGCTCCAGGCCAGATCGGCGCAACCGCTGAGGAAATCGACGTTCTCCAGCCAGTGGCCGTGGGCCTCCAGGCAGGCCCGCATCGCGTCCTCGGCCGGGCGTACCGTGCCCAGCATGTGGCGGGCGATGGCGGTGTACATGGCGGCACGGCCCACGGCCACCGGGTCCCCGAGCTGACCGGCGACGCGGGCCGCCCGGGCGGCCAAGGCCAGGGTCGGTCTGGCCCAGCCCAGCACGCCGGCCACCACCGCAGCGTAGGCCAGCCAGCTCACCAGCTCCCGGCCCGGGCCGATTCTGGTGGCGCTGGGCAGGGCGGCCAAGAGGGCGCGGATGAACCGGCCCCGCTCCATCCGGAAGTAGTCGACCTGCCCCTCGTAGAGGTGAAGATCCACCAGCAGGCGGTGCAGCCCCTCGCCGGCCGGCTTCGGGGCGCGGCGCTGCCGGGCCGGCCACAGCCACTGCCCCAGGCCGTGGCCCAGGGCCGGGGCCAGATGGAGCCACCAGGCCCCGGCCGCCGGCTGACCCAGCTCGCCAAAGGCCGCCTGGACCTCGGCCAGGGCGCTGGTGGTGGCCAGCTGGCCCAGGTGCAGCTTGGCCCGCGCCAGCTGGATGCGGGCCCGGACCTGGGACGACCTTTCCAGGGCCAGCGCCCGGTCCAGGTGCTCCCAGGCCTCACCGATGCGGCCGCTGCGGGCGCAGGCCTCCCCCCAGGCCAGCTCCCGGTCAGCGGCCGCCGGCATCCCCAGCCGGCGGTCGATCTCGGCGGCCTGCACAAAGAAGCGGCAGGCCTCCTCGTAGGCAAAGATCTGGGTCGCGGCCAGACCGGCCGCCCGGTTGGCGAACGCGGCCTCCTCCTGCCAGAGCGCTGGTCCGGCCAGATAATGGTGGCGGGCCAGCCGGAACACCAGATCCTCGTTGCCCGCCACCGCATGAGCCAGCATCCGGGCGACGGCCAGGTGCGCATCCGCCTGCGCCTCAGGTGCCATGACCTGCAGCAGGGCCTCCCGGACCCGGTCATGGACAAACCGGCCCTGGCCTAGTCCGGCCATCGCCACGATGCGGGCGGCGGCGCCCTGGAAGAGCGCCTGGACCACCTCGGCCTCCGGGGCACCGGCGACCTGGCTCAGCTCGGGGAGGGCAAAGCGCGTGCCCAGAACCGCGGCGGTCAGGAGGATCGAGCGGGTGGGGGCGGTGAGGGCCTCCAGCCGCCGCTGCACCAGGGCGGCCAGGTCGGCCGGCAGGTCCAGGCTGGCCAGCTCCTGGCCCCGGATCGTCCAGGAGCCGCCAGCAAGACGGAGCACCCCGGCTGCCAGCAGGAAATGGAGAAGCTCCTCCACGGCCAGGGGGCTGCCGGCGCTCAGCCCCCCCATCTCCCGAGCCAGGGCCGGGTCCACCTGGGCGGCCCCCAGAAGGACGGCGACCAGTTGGCCGGTTTCGGCCTCGCCCAGGGGCCCCAGCAGCAGCCGATCGGCCGCGGCGATGCCCAGGGCGGCGGCGACCCGCTGCACCCGCGGTAGGCTGGCTGCCTCGTTGTCTGCGGTCACCACCAGGAGGCAGGCGCTCTCGCCCAGCCGGCCGGCCATTCGTTTCAGAGCCTGCAGGCTGGCCTCGTCCAGCCACTGGATATCGTCCAGGAACAGCAGGGTCGGTCCCGCCTGCGGGCCAACCGCGAACAAAAGCTCGGCCAGGACCTCCGAGAACTGGTCCTCGGTGACCCCGAAGTCACCGCCCTGCGCCGTCTCCCCCAGGAGGGCCGCCAGCCGCGGCGACAACCGGCCCAGCAGCGACGCCGCCTCCCCGGCCACGGCACGGATCCGGTCCCGGACCCGGTGGCCGTCCTGGGCTGGCAGCCCCTTGAGCCACTCGTCCAGGGCGGCCCGCACCGGCGCCAAGGGGCTGGGGTCTGAGGCCGAGCACTGGGCGGCCAGCACCAGCAGGGTATGGTCCCGGCGCAACCGCCGCAGCAGCTCCCGCACCAGACGGCTCTTGCCGCTGCCCGGCGGGCCGCTGACCAGGATCGGCCGGCCCTGGCCGCCCACTGCCCGCCGCCAGGCTGCTTCCAGGTAGCCCAGCTCCTTCTGGCGACCCACCAGCGCCACGTCGTGGGGGTGGCACACGGCCGCCGGAGGAGGGTGGGACCGGCCGCCATCATCCCGGAGCCCTTCCTGGACAGCGGAATCAGCGCCGGGGCCCAGCCCTCCTGGGATGGCGAGGCCGCACATATTGGGGGTGGCACTCTGGGGCACGGCAGGATCCCTGACTGCAGGACGGCAGGCGGGCAGCTCCCTTCGCTGCTGCACAGCAGCTTTCCAGAAGGCCCGGGAGGCGTCAAGGATCATTCCGCTGACTGGGTGTGGAGCCGGATATTCCGGCAGGCGAAGCCGCCGGCGGAGGGCGTCCAATGGTGCTCGCTCATGCGAGCCGCGCCACCACCTGATCCAGGAGCTGGCGGGGATTCACGTCCGGCACCTGGAATTCCACGTCCGACAGGCTGATGTCGAAGGCCTGGCCCTCCCGGTAGTGGACCGGAAAGCGGACGCCAAACTGGTAGTCGGAGCCGATCTCCATGGCGGCCAACTCCCAGCGGTTGTCATAGACGGAAAAGCCCAGGGCCCGCACCGCGACATAGCCGGACAGATCGAACCGGAAGCGGGGCTGGGCGGTGAGCGCCCCGAAGGCGTCGATGGTCAGGCCACCTGCCGGCTGCCAGTCGATGTGCACCCCCGCCTCGGCGGCGCCGGCCACCCCCAGGCTGCCGCCCACCTCCAGGCCGCCGGTGGCGCTGGCGCCGGTAATGCCGAGGCCGATGCCGGCCCGGGCCGCCAGGCGCAAGCCGGCGTCGGCGGGGATGTTGAGGTGGGCGTCGCCGGTGACGTGGGTCCTGTCCTCGTGGGCCGGGGTGTACTCGATGGCCAGTTGGAGCTGGTCGATGGCGCCCGGGCCGATGCCCGCCTGGGCCGAGAGGCTGCCGCCGATCTCGGCGACAATGCCGGGCACGATGGGGATCTGGGCCGCGATGTTGAGGAGGCTCCGGTCGACGGTCTTCCGGGGGAAGATCTCCAGCTGGCTGGGAAGACCGATCGCGCCGGACACCGTCACCTCGCCGGCGGGGTCGAAGCGGATGCCGGCCGTGCCCGCCAGCCAGGGGGCGAGACGGATCGTGGCCTGGCCGCTGCCGTACACCACCAGGGGCGCGTCCGGCGCCGCCTCGCCGGCGGGTCGTCCGTCCTCACCCACCGGCCGGTTGGTGGCGCCGGCGGTGACCGTGCCGCTCAGCATGCCCCGGCGGAAGGCGCCGGAGAATTCGGCGGTGAAAGACCCGTCGTCGTAGGACACCGCCAGCTGGGAGTCGACCCCCGGGATCGCCGGCTGGGCCTGGCCGGTGGCGGAGACCCTCCAGTCCGCCTCCCTTTTTTGCACCGTCACCTCCACCGAGCCGGAGCGGATGGCCGGGTTCGGCGCCAGCTGCAGGCTGCCGCCGATGGTGAGGCCTGCGGCCTCGCTGTAGCCCACCGTAAGCCCGGCCTGCTGCACCCCCGGGATGCTGGGCTGCACGGTGCCGGTGGCGGCAAAGCTGTTCTCGCTCATCTCCGCATGGACGGCCGCAGAGCGGATGCCGCGGATCTTGTCCGGCCGGTCGATGCCAAGATCCCCTTCGCCGCCGAACTGGCGGTTCCGGTACCAGACCGCGATCCGGGCCCGGTCGAAGAGCCTGGTGTCGGCATTGAGCTCGCCGCGGGCCGAGAAGCCGCCTGCCTCATCCACGGCGGCGGTGAGGCTGCCCTCCCCCAGGCTGCGCACGGTGAAGAACAGGGATCCTTGCACCCCGAAGCCGCTGGCGGTGCTGTAGCCGATGCTGATGAGCGCCTCGTCGATCTCCACCCCGGGAAGTCTCAAGTGGAGATTCTCCGGGGTGTAGTCCATGCGGAAGGAGAGGTCGCCGCCGTCCAGGGCGACGACGATGGCGGTGTTGCCCAGGAGGGGCAGGGAGGGGACAAGGCGGCCCTCCGCAGCCAGGCGGTTGCCCTGCACCGAGACCGCAGGGAAGCTGGTCTCGCTCAAAGGGGTGAAATCGGCATTGAGGGCTGGCATGGCCCCCAGATGGCCGGCGTAGGCGCCCACCGAGACCAGGGGGATTAAGAGGTCGGCCGGGTTCTGGAACTTGGCCGGCAGGTCCCAGTTGGCCAGAACCTGGCCGATGGGCACACCGGTGGCGGTGCCGGCCGCAGCATCGGTGAGCTGGATCTGGCGCAGGACCAGGCCCGCCAGGCGGCGGGCCGCCGGACCCGCGGGGGTGATCGTGCTCTCCGCCACCCCCTTGGGGAAGCGACCGATCTCGATGCCCGCCGCGCCCGAGGCCAGGACGAACAGGTCCGGCTCGCCCCGCACCGGCGACGGCGGCAGGGGCTGGGCACAGCGCAGCGGCTCCGCCTGCTCGATGTCGGTGCGGCTCCACCAGGCCGCGGCCGCCTCGCTGCCGCCGCCGCTGATGCGGGTTTGCCGGAAGACGAGGTCGTGGTCCCGCAGCCAGTCGCCGGGGGTCGGCCTGGGCGCCGGCAGGGTGGCCAGGTAGGCGATCACCTTGGTGCGGATGCCGGTCATGATGGCGGCGCCGGACGAGCTGTTGGAGGGCTGATCGAGCAGCTCCATGTTCTCGATGGAGTTGCCGACGCCGGTGCCGTGCTCGCCGGAGACCTGCAGCTCGACGATATGGTCCACCTGGAAGCCGTTGGTGGGCTGGCGGCCGTGGCGATCCCAGGTGGGGATCTTGAGCCGGGCGAGAAGCTGGGATTGGGGGCCGGAGAACGGCGTGCCCCCCAGGCTGACGTTGACGGTATCGGCATCGGCCACCGGTACCGGGACGCCCCGCTCGGTCAGCCGCTCCCGCACCGCGTTTTCGTCCACGGTGATGCCCCGGTTCCAGACCCCGACCTGGGCTGGCCGGCCCCGGTGGTAGCCCCGGATCCTCTTGAGATTGCCGGAGCCGGCATAGGAGTCATAGAGGGGCCGGTGCCGCTGCTTGATGGCCGGCAGGTCCAGGGTGTCGAGATCGTTGGCCGCCCGCTCGCTGGCCGAGCCGGCCGGATGCGGTGGGGCAGGGGCCGGCACGATCTCCCGCAGGAGACATCGGCCCAGGGCGCCGCTCTCACCCTGCTGCAGGACATGGGTCAGCTCGTGGGCCAGGAGCTCCCGGCCGGCCTCGGAGCCCGGGGCAAACTGGCCGGGGCCGAAGTAGATGTCGTCGCCCACCGTGAAGGCCCGGGCCTGGACCTGGGCACACAGAGCCGCCGCCTCGGCATCGGTGTGGAGGCGCACCGCGGCAAGATCCCGCCCCAGGTCCTGCTCCAGGCTGGCCCGCAAGCCCTCGGGCAGGGGCTGGCCCTGGCCGCGGCGGGCCGTTATCCGCTCTTCCGCTTCCGGGCTGACGACGGCGGGGCCGGAGACATGGGCCGGCTCCGGTCCGGAGGCTGCCTGGCGCTGCACCGTGGCCTCGTTGGCCACCGGGGCTTGGCTGCGCAGCAGCCGTCGCGCCTCCGGCACCGGCTTGGCGGCCAGGCTTTGCCGCTCCTTCTCCGGGGCCTGGACCGCCAAGGCCTTGGCACGGCCGACCTGCGGCTGGCCGCGGCCGGCCGGCCTCTCCTTGGCCGCCCGCCGCACCTCACCTGCCACCCGGTCCGCCTGCTGCTCGGCCGGGTCCCCCGGCTGGCTCACCGGCAGCCGCCTCCGGAGATACGCCGGCGGGCCGGCTGCTGCCGGGGCCTGGGCCGCCGGCTTCTGGGCCGGCGCCGGCTTGGGAGTGCCCTTCTGAGCACGGCGGGCTTGGGAGAGGCTGGCCATGGCATCACCCTTGAAGGGATTCCAGCTGCGGGGGGAAAGCGCGGCCGAGCTTGCGGTACTCGTCTTTCAAGGCGGCGCGCAGCAGGCCGATCTCGATGGGCTGGCTGGCCGGGCGCTGGCTGCAGGCCGCGGCGGCCAGGACCGCGTTGCGGATGAAGCCGCCGGCCAGGTCGCAGTAGCCGGCCAGGAGGCGCGCCACCTCGTCCCCGGGCGTCCGGCTACCCAGGTGGCTCTGCCAGAGCCGCTGCCGCTCCTCCACCCCGGGCAAGGGAAATTCCAGCACCGCGTCCAGACGGCGCAGGAAGGCGGGATCGATGCGGCCGCGGCTGTTGGTGGTGAGGATGACGATGCCGGGATGGCTCTCGATGCGGGTGAGGAGGAAGTTGGTGAGCATGTTGGCGTAGCGCTCGCCGGTCTCGCTGCCGTCGGTGCGGCGGCCGAAGAGGGCATCGGCCTCGTCCAGGAGCAGGATGACGTCGCTGGTTGCGGCGGCATCCAGAGCCAGGCCCAGGTTCTTTTCCGTTTCCCCAACGTACTTGTTCATCACCGCTGCCAGGTCCAGACGATAAAGGGGCGCCGCCAGGCGGTTGGCCAGAAGGGCCGCGGCCAGGGTCTTGCCGGTGCCGCTCTCCCCGGAGAAGAGGATCCGCACGCCGGGGCTCTTGGTGGCGGCACAGGTGGCGCCGAGCCCCTCCCAGATCCCCTCCCGGCGGCGGCAGCGCCGGGTGAGATCCGAAAACTGCCGGGCCAGGCCGGGGGGCAGGATGAGGGCCTCCTCGTCCACCGCCAGGGTCACCGGCTGGGCGAGAAGCCGCAGCCTTGCGGTGTCCAGCTGGGCCCGGGACCGGGCCACATGGGCCATGGCCAGCTCCTCGCCCCGGCGGGTGGCCTCCAGGCGGGAGCGCTCGGCCACCGCGGCAATGGCCGTTCCCGGCAGGAGGGCGGTGGCCAGCCAATCGGCGGGAGCAGCCGGGCCGGCGAGCTCTTCCCAGACCAGGCGGCGCTCGGCCAGCTCCATGGCCGGGATGGCCAGCTCCAGGCTGCCCGCCGCCTGCACGGCACCGGCGCTGCCCAGGCCGACCACCACCGGCATCAGGCCGAGGGCCTGCGGCTCCAGGACGAGGATCTCGCCGCACCCCAGCTCGGGGATGAGCACCGGCAGCCAGTTGCCGTACCGGCAGGCCAGGACGAGGGCCGGCTCGGCCCGCCAGCGCTCGCCAGGGATGGTCAGGGCCTGGCAGCCCAGGTGCGCGGCCAGCTGGGCCGCCGCCAGCCGAGCGCAGGCCGGGGCGCCCCGCAGCACCACCGCCCGGACCCGACCCTGGGCGATGAGGGCCGCCACCCCGGGCAGCTCCTGCCGGAAGGCGGCAGGCAGCAGCTCCGGCGGCTCGGGCGCCACCGGCTGGCAGTCCGGCCAGGGGGTGGCATCGCCGCACAGGATCGCCCACAGCCGGGGCTGCACTGCCAGGCTGCACAGGGGCAATGGTCCCGGGCCTTCGATCTGCCAGAGCCCGGCCCGGACCAGGGGGTGCTGGGCCAGGGCCAGGGGCGAGCGCTCGGCACCGAAAAGCTCCTGGCCGAGGGCCGCGGCCAGATGCAGGCTGGGCCGCGGGCTTGTCGCCGGCTCCTGCAGCGCCGCCACCGCCAGGCCCAGAAGATGGCTGCTCTCGATCTCGCCGGCCAGGGCCAGGAGGAGCCAGTCGTGGAGCTGGAGCCGGAAGTCCCTGAGCAGCCGGCCCAGGGGCCCGGCCAGCTCCGGCGCCAGCCGGGCCAGGGCGGTGCAAGCGGCCAGCCAGTCCCCGGCCGGGCTGCCGAGAAGCCTTGCCGGGTCATAGGCCTCGGCCAGCTCCTGGAACAGGGGGTCGGGCTGGGCCAGTCGGCGGCAACCGAAAAGGCCCACCCCGGCGTGGGCCAGGGAGCGAGCCAGGGCAACGGCATCCAGCTGGGCGGTGGGCGGCGCGGTCACGGTCCAGGCTCCGCCGGGGTCCTGTCTGGCCGCCAGAGGCCAGGACCGAAGTGGAAGGCCACCACCATCCCCAGCCAGGGCAGCCAGCCGCAATCGAGATCAAGGCCAGCCCGCCGCACCTCTGGCCGGGCGTCGGCCAGGCGGTAATGGACGTCGAGACGGGTGCGACTGGCGGCAACCAGCGCCGGCATGGCCAGAAGGCCAGCGTTCCAGACCCCGGGGCCGTAGCGGGCCGCGCCCAGCTGCATCAGCTCCCCCTCCCGGGCCAGATCCGGAATCCCCGCCAGCTCCCAGGGCCCAGCCAGGTGCAGCCGGCCGCTCAGGAAGCGCTGTAGCGGCTCGTCACCAGCCAGTCCCAGGGCCACGCCCAGACGCCACAGCCACTGCCAGCCGGCATGCTGGCGGCCGGCATCTTCTGCCAACAGCGCCTGGGCCGCCGGCAGCTTGAGGAGATTGAGGAGAAAGAACAGGCCGCCCTGGCCGGTGATCACCTCCCCCGGGCCGGGGCTTGAGGCCAGAGGCCGCGCTGGGGGAGCGCTGCCCGGGGCGGGCGGCGGGCGCCCGGCGGAGGTCGCCAGCCCCGCACCCGAGCCCGGCGCCATGGCGGCTTGCGGCGGCTGTGGCGGCGCGGCGTCCCGGTCCTCCGCGCTGGCCGGCGGCGGCTCCTGACCCGGCATCCTGGTCGTCCCCGGGTCTGCCCGGCGGGCAGCCCCACTGGCCGCGCCGGAAGCAGAAGCTGCCTGCCGGCAGGTATCACAGGCCGGCGCCGTGGCACCGGGCCGCGCCACCAGCGGCGAGGGACGGACCGCCGCCGGTCGCCCGGCCAGGGCCTGGCAGCGACCGGCGAGCCAGGCGGCCGCGCCCGGCTGCCCGAGGAGCGCCGGCGTACGATGCCAGGCCTCCAGCAGCGCGACCAAACGAGCTGTGGCCAGGTCGAGCCCGGCAGCGACCAGATCCGGCGGCGGTCCAAGGCCGGCAGCAGGGTCTTCTTCACCGCTTGCGGCAAGCTTTCCTTCGCGGGGCTCCGGTAAGGCCTCGCCGCTTCCCGGCAGCCGCCAGCCGCTGGCCGCCAGCACCTGGTCGTAGACCCGAGCCGCCGGGCCCCCGGCCAGGGCCTGCCAGACCGCCCGCCGCTCGGCCGCCGCCAGACGGTCCAGGATATCGGGCAATTCCAGGGGGGCCAGGCCCAGTGCCCGGGTCATAGCCTCTGGCCGGGGCAGGCGGAAGAGGGCCTGCCAGCGCTGCCAGTACCAGCGCTCCTGCCCCAGACGCAGATCCCGGATGAGGCAGGCAACCAGGGACACCCGGTCCGGAAAGCGAACCGCCCGGGATTGGGCTGCAACCGGCGACCAGCCATCCAGGGCGCTTGCCACCAGCTGCCGGGTCAGGGCCGCGGCCCGGGGGCCGATCTCGCCGGCAGTGCCCCGCACCGCCAGCCGGCGCACGAAGACATAAAGGTCGGGGCCGGTCTCCGGCCAGTCGGCAGCCTCAAGGCCGGCCGCCACCTGCGCGGGGTGGCAGGCCTGGCCGGCGATGGTCAGGTGATGGAT
>JBFMBH010000010.1:0-41461 GCA_040755095.1 Thermodesulfobacteriota bacterium | reverse complement strand
GTTGCGGCCATCACCGGATCGCCTGGCTGGCGCGGCCGGCGACCGTGCAGTCGGCCGCCAGCGGGCTGTCGGGCCGGAATACCTGGATCACCTGGGCCAGCGTGCCCTGGCCGTCCTGGTCCTCCACCCGCACAAGGCCCACCAGGCGCTGGTCCGGGTCGAAGAGCTGCAGCTCGCTGCCCGGTCGGGCCGGCCGGTTGAGGGTCAGGCGCAGGACGGCCCCGGTCTGGAAGCGGCCGGGCAGGGTCTGCACCGTGCCGTGCACAAGGTCGAAAGGATCGTCGCCGGCCGCCAGCAGCAGCACAGCCCGCACCAGGTTGCGCAAGGCCGTGCGGGCCGGCCCCGAGGCCCCGGCGGCCAGCTGCCGGAAGAGCCAGGTCACCAGCTCGACCAGGGTGCGCAGGCCCCCCAGATCCTCGGCCTGGATCCGGTCCATGGCCGGCCAGGCCAGGGGGCTCTCCACCGGCAGCCGATCCTTTTCCGCTGCCTGGGCCCAGGCCAGGCGGACCGCCGGCGGCAGATCCGGCAGCCGCTGGACAAGGCAGGCCGTAGCCTGGTCCAGCCGGTTGCGCAAGACCTCGGCCCGGCCACGCAGCCGGTGCGGCGGCCCGGACAGGAGGTCCTCCAGGGACAGCTGGCGGGCGGCGGCCCGCTGCCGGTCCGCCAAGGAAGAGGCGGCCGGCCCGGCCGGGCCGTTGCCGAGCTGCCGGAGGACCCCGGCCTGCTGGCCCACGAGGGCGGCCAGCCGGGGGGGGGTGCCCACCCCCGGCCGGCCGAGCTTGAGATCCAGCCGGCTCCGGCGCTGGGCAGCCATGAGCGCAAGCCGCTCAGGACCGGGCAGGAGCGCCGGGAAATCCGCCAGGCTCGCCCAGTCCGCCACCGGGATCTCCAGCACCGCCTCGACAAAAGGCGCCAGCTCGTCGGGC
Organism: Thermodesulfobacteriota bacterium; assembly: GCA_040755095.1. Lineage (NCBI taxonomy): Bacteria > Pseudomonadati > Thermodesulfobacteriota > Thermodesulfobacteriota bacterium. Next base: position 40,535 of record JBFMBH010000010.1, on the reverse strand, counting down.
AGGTCGACGCTGCCGGCCGGGCAGCCCGGCACCACGTCATCCGCACCGGCCAAGCGCAGCTCCAGGGGATCGGGCAGGCTTCGCTCCACCGCCGTCTCCCGCACCCGGGTGTAGTAGAGGCCCTGGTGCGCCTCCAGGATGGCGCGCCGCCGGTCGATCGCTGCCAGAAGCTCCTGCCAGTGCTCGGCCAGAAGGCGCCGGGCCACCGCATAGTCGTCCAGGGCCTGGGCCCGGACGTCGTTGCGGCGGGCCAGCTCCTGCCGGCTGCCATCGATCTCCTCTTCCAGAGCGGCCAGCTGCGCCCTGGCCTGGACCAGCTGGCGGCTGCGGTCCTGGGCCAGCCGCGCCAGGCCGTGGCGGAGCCGCTCCACCTGCTGGGTGTCGGCAAGGAGGATCTGTCCCGTCCTGAACAGGCCTCGCTGGGGTGGCTCGGGCCCCTCGGCCCGGTCCACGGCGTGGCGCAGGTCGTCCAGATCCTGGCCAGGGAAGCCCGGCAGACCGTTCTCCCGGGAGGCGCCGGCAAAGTACCGCGCCCGCTCCGCCGGCCGCTCTGGAAAGAGCCGGCCAGCAGCCTGCCCGAAGTAGGTCTCGATGTAGCGCTCCAGACGGGAGAGAAGCGCCGACTCCTCCCAGCCGGCCAGGACGTCCCGGAGGCTGTCAATCCCGTCGGCGGCATCCCGGAAGATCGCCGCAAAGTGGTCGACATGGCGCAGCACCCCGGCCGTGCCGGTGCCGGCAGCGGTGAAGGCCTCGCCCCCCAGCTTAAGATCGCTGGCCACGTCCACCAGGGGGTCGGCACTGGCGGCAGGGTTGACCTGCCCCTCCCGGGCGCTCGCCAACTGCGCCAGGCGCTCGGCCGGGGTCAGCATCCGGGCGATAGCTGCTGTCTTTGCCTGGGCCATGGCAACGTCCTCCTTATTCCCGCTCGAAGGTGGCGTACGGCAGCCAGCGGGTCAGCTTGAGCCCGGAGCCATCCCCGGGCACGCCCCCGGCCAGATGGCTGAAGGACAGGGTGAGGTTGTCCAGGTGCTGGCGCTGGAGCTGGAGGAAGGTGTCGAAGTCAGCCATGAGGGTGGCGTTGTCGGCCAGCTCCTGTTCGAGAAAGGCGATCCGGCGCCCAAGATCCGTCCGCTGGCAGTACAGGCGGTCGCTGGGGGCCGGTGGCAGGGCCGGATCGGCGTGGCCGGCCGGTGCCTGCCCGGGGATGCGGGGCCGGCCGGCCTCATCCTGGTAGCGGCTGAAAAGAAGGTGCAGGGCCAGGGGCTCGTCGTCCCTGGCCGCAGCCTCATGGCGGGCCAAGAGGGCGGCAAAGAACTGGGCCGGGGTCTCCGGCGCCGCGATGGGCCGCGGCCGGGCCACGGCCCGCAGCTCCTCCTCGTAGCCCGGCCCGCCCAGGCCGGCAAAGAGACGGTCATACTCCGCCTGCCAGAGGCCGTAAGTCCGGCGGGCCTCGTCGCCCAGGGCATAGACCTCGGCCTCCAGCTGGAAATCCGGCAGGGGCAGGTCCATGAGATCCGGACGATAGTCAGGGTCGCTCACGGCGAGGAGCAGCCGCAGCCGGTCCCCCTGGCCGTGCACCAGGTCGATGGGGCTCCTGGCCAGCTCCCCTTCCACGATGCTGGGCGCGGTGCTGGCCGGCACTGCCAGAACCTCCACCTGCAGATCCACCGGGTCGAAGGCCAGATCGTCCGGCCCCAGATCCAGGCTGCCGGCGTTGCCGAGCAGCCAGGCCGGCAGCCGGCCGGCGGCCGGCAGGTAGTCGAGGCCCAGGAGGGCCCGCAGCCGGTAGCGCCGCCCATCCGCCGGCGGGGCGACTCGGGCCAGCACCGCCTGGGCATGCTCGGCCAGGGCGCGCTGGCGGCCATCGGCCCGGGGCGCCAGGCGGGCATGGCTGTCCAGCCACCGGGGCCGCCCGTCCTTCACCGCCAGGATGGCCACGGGAATCGCGCCCGGGATGGCCACGAAAAGGGGTGGCGCCGGGAAGGCCGCTTCGTCCTCGACCGGCAGCAGGTAACGGGCGAGCAGGCGGTTCACGGCCCGAGCCTGGGGCATGGCCAGCAGGCTCTCGGTGCCGGGAATGGCCGCCAGCCCCAGCCGGGCCACCGTCTCCAGGCGCAGGTCCCGGGTGGGGTCCTCTTCGGTGCGGCGGCAGGGCTCTGCAGACGCCGCCTCGTCCACCACCTCCACCGCTCGGGCCAGGACCAGGAAATACAATCCGTCCGGCGGCAGCGCATCCGCCGGCAGCCGCTCGTCGCGGGCATACTCGGCGGTCAGGGTCGGCCAGTCCACCACCAGGGGGGAAAAGAGGCTTACCGGCACCCGGTGGCTGGCCAGGGCAGTTCCCGGCCGGACCACCAGGCGCCAGTCCGCGCCTACGCCGCTCGTTGCCACCTCGAGGCCGGAGTAGATGCCCGGCAGGGCCGTGGCCAGAAGCGGCGCCAGGCGGTCATCGGCGTAAGCCTGCAGGAGATCGAATTCCCGCTCCCCCAGATGGCGACCGGCAAAGAGATTGAGGCGGCTGGGCTCCTCGCCGGAGACCTCGACAGCGCGCAGGCGGATGGGCTGGGTCATGGGTGGGGCCTCCAGAGACGACGGCTTTTCAGTGCCATACTTTTGTATTGCCGAATGGTCTGACCCGGACCATAGTGACGGCATGGATGCGGCACAATTCGAGTGGGACGAGCAGAAGGATCTGGAGAATCAGGTCAAGCACGGGGTGACGTTTGCTTTGGCCCAGCACGCCTTTCTCGACCCGCACCGTGTCATTGTCGAGGACGTTTCGCACAGCGCAGACGAGGACCGGTTCTACTGCCCCGGACGGGCTGGCGGTGGGATCCTGACCGTACGCTTCACCTTCCGGCAGGGGGTCGTTCGGATTATCGGTGCCGGTTACTGGCGCAAAGGGAGGAAGCTCTATGAAGAAACAAATCCGGTACACCGATGAGCCCCTGGGTGACCTGCGGGTCGTCCCGGACTTCCTGCCCAGCCCTGACCAGCTGGCTCTGAAGGATGAGAACATCAAGATCACCATCTCCCTCAAAAAATCGAGCGTTGCCTTTTTCAGAGAGGAGGCCAAGAAGCACCAGACCTCCTACCAGAAGATGATCCGCCAGCTTCTCGACTGGTACGCCACCCACCACCAGAAGTCGGCCTGACGGCCCCTACCCCAACCGGCCCCAGGCATCCCGGGTTTCCTGGGACAGGCCAAAGGAGACGTCGAGCCTGGCCATGAGCTGGGGGATGGTGGCATCCGGCGACCGGCGGCGGATCGTCTCCAGGAGGACCGCCAGCCGATCCTGGCGGGCCACCTCCAGGAGGGTCGGCCACAGGGCAGTGTCCAGCTCCGGGGGCACCAGCATCAGGATCTGGGCCACGGCGAGCCGGCCCTCGAAGGGCCCCCCGGGGCCGCTGGCCGCATCCAGCAGGCTGGCCAGCCGCTCCGCTGCCTTCCGGGCCGGCCCGGCCGGGACCTGGCGCAGGGTGGCCAGATGGCCTACGGCCAGCCGGTCCAGGTACTGGCCTTGCTCCAGGTTCTCCACCCGGGCCTCTGCCAGGGCCTTGGCCTGGCGGCTCGCCTCCAGCCGCTTGTTGAGAACAGCGGTGCTGGTTGCCGGCGGCCGGCCTGTCGTTCGCGGCGGCAGCGGAAAGCCCCGCGCCAGCACCACCGCCCCCACCCCGGTCTCGGCGGCCCGGGGCGGCCGGCGCACGTAGACCGGGTCGTGCGGCCCCACGGTCTGCCAGATCTGGCCCCAGACACCGGCGTCGGTGTCGAGACGGAAGGCCGGGGAGGGCTTGCGCCAGCGGAGCAGCAGGGGAGACACCGCCGGCAGGCGCGACGGTCCCCCCCCGGCGGCCGGGATCGCTTCCAGCTGGCGGGCCCGGGTGGCGAAATCGTCCTCGGCCAGGGGCACCAGCACCATGACGTCGGCATCCTGGTCCCGTTCCAGATCCATGGCCGGCAGGCGCCGGCTCTCCTCGATGATGGCCGGCAGGTCGCTGGCCCGGACCGGCGCGATGGCGACCTCGTACCCTTCCGGAAAGAAGCTGTGGCTGCCGGCCACCGGATCCACCGCTGCCTTGGGCAGCGGGCCGAAAGGCGGCAGCAGCCGGAAGACGTGGGCGGCCACGATCCCGCCGGGCAGGCCCCGGGCCTGACGACTTTCCAGGATGTCCGCCAGGAGCTCCTGGTAGTGTGCCGCCAGGTCGTCCTGGAAGGCCCCCGGCGTGTGGGACGGCCGCAAGGGACGGCGCACCAGGCCCAGGTCCAGCCAGGCCGGCCGGCCGGCGGCGAAGGCCAGAAGGCCAAGCCCCACCGCCTCGTCCGGCAGCTCCGGCAGCTGGCCGGATACGGCCATGAAGCTGCGGACCAGGGCGGCCCGGGCGGTGAGGTCATCCCCCTGGGGCAGGGCAGTGGTCAGGGGCACCAGGGTCAGTTCCACGCCCTCGGCAAAGCTGGCGACCCGCAAAACCCGCTGGCTCGCCAGATCCGCCGGATAGGCCTCGGCCGCGCCGGTGCCGACCTCGGCATACTGGACGGCCACGGCGTAAAGGCCGGCGCGAAAAGGGCGGCTGCGGCCGGCGTTGAGGCTGGCGATGAGCCCCTGATCCAGCAGGTTGACCTCCAGGGTGCGGTCCAGCTCCAGCACCCGGCCGGACGGGGCCACGGCCAGTCCTGGGGAGACCTGCAGGCGGAAGCCGTCCCTCAGGGCCGGCGTCAGGCCGGCGGCGATGCCGGAGCCCAGGAGGCGGCCGATCTCCCGGGCCCGCTCGTCGAGATAGATCTGATCCCGGGTGAGATCCTGGGCCTTGAGCAGCCGGCCATCGAAATAGCTGGTACGGGAGAGCCGGGGGTCGATGCTGGACAGCCGGCCGCCCTGCCGGTTCAGGCGTCCCAGGGCCAGGGGCTGAAAATCGATGTCGCTCATGGCAGTCTCCTTATCCCTGCCGGCCCAGCCAGGCGGCCAGGCGCGGGGTGAGCAGGAACGGGCGTACCAGGTTGTTGACCTGGATGCGGCGGGGGTTGGGCAGGGGCCGGTGCTCCGGGGTGAGGCGGACCGTCACCCGGGCCAGCAGCAGGCGAGCCAGCTCGGCCGTCTCCTCGGCGGTGCCGGCGCCGGTGGCCAGGGCCTGGTTGTCCTGGGGCAGGGCATGGAGGAGGCGGCCGGCCAGGGCCAGCTCCTCCCGCACGGCGGCATTGGCGGGATCATCGAGGAAGGCGGCTTCGGCTGGGGTGAGCAGGCGCGCGGGGTCACTCGGCAGGGCGGCATGGCTGGCCCAGGGCCGCAGGCCGGCGGCGGGCAGGGGCCGCTGGGCCAGAATCTCCAGCCGGCAGCTGTCGGCGATGCGGCTGGGCTGCACCGGATCGGTGCCGGCATTGACCTCGGTGGCCAGGACCGGCTGCAGGCCCGAGGCGCAGTCCTGGTAACGGATGGTCACCCGCAGCCACAACAGATCGGTGGCCTCCTCCAGGCCGTCCCGGAGCAGCGCCGCCCAGCGGTCCGGATCCTCGTGCTGAAACCGGAGCCAGGCGGAAAGATCCAGGCAGTACGGCTCGTGGAGCATGACCTCCCGGCCCAGGCCGTCCACCGCCAGGCCCGGCCCCACGAACAGACGCACCGTGACACTGGCCGTATCCACGCCTGGATCGTCGCCATCGAGGCGCACCGCCAGACCGGCCACCGTGCCGGCGCCGTGGAGCCAGTAGGCATGGCGCACCAGGTGCCGGCGGTGGTAGTCCTGCTCGGCGCGGGTGGCCTCCAGGCCCAGCAGCATGCCCGGCTGGAAGGAGACCCTTTTCAGGGGCTCGTCGAAACGGACGTCCGCTGCCAAGGTCAGGTCATCGTTCGGGGGTTGGCTCATGATCGGTCTCCTGTCTCATCCTTGCCGGAGGCTCAGCTGCATAGGAGCTATGGGAATCAGGGGAATCATGGGATGGGCGCCAGCTCGGGGGCCAGGGCCACGGGGTTGCGGATGAGGTCGCCGCGGCCCAGGCGGCTCCGGTCGGCCTTCACGGGCCGGGCTGGCGGCAGGAGCGTCAGGTAGGTGTCGATACCGAGCAAAGGGGAGAGCCCCAGCACGAAGGGGTGGTCGCTGGCCTTCACGGTCCAGAGGAGGTGGGCGGGCACCTCGGCGGCGCAGACCTCCTCCACCAGGGGTTGCTGGGCCTTCGCTTCGCCGTGCAGGAGCACGGTGAGGCGATGGCTGGCCTGGTCGAAAAAGGCGGCCACCGTCTCCTCCGCCCGGGACCCCGCGCGAGCCACCAGCTCCGGCGCGAACAGGGCCAGGAATTCCCGGCTGCTGTCGTCGCCCAGGATGAGGCTGTCACCGACGATGCTGTTGCCGGAAAGCCCGGTGCCCAGGGTCAGGGGATGGCCGGTGTCATCCAGGGCGATGCCCAGGATGGTGGCCATGGTGCGGCGCAGGCGGTAGTGCTCCACCGGCACCACCTGGCCGCGCCCGACCCCGCCGCCGGTGGCGATATCGAGGGCCAGACTGAGGCCGGCCAGGGTGCCCCGCCAGGCCTGCAGCTGGCCCAGCGCCGCCAGCCAGCGCCGCTGCCGGGCCTCGGGCCAGCCGATTGGCAGCGGCCCGCCCAGGGCTTCGGCGACCCGAGCCAGGAGACGGCGGGGCATGGTGGCAGGGTGCAGCAGGGCTTCGGCGGCGGCGATCCGGTCCTCGATGGGGGTGAGGAGCCCTTCAAAGACGGCCAGCAGCCGTTCCCGCAGATCGGCGGCATTGGCGGGCACCGGCTCGGCCGGTGTGACCGCCGGCGGCCGCTCCTGCTGGTGCAGATGCTCCGGCAGGTGGGCCGTCTGCCAGGAGAACCGGGGATACCAGACCCGCAGCCCATGGACCACGGGGGTGCTGCGGCCGTCACCGGCAAGCGTCAAGCGCAGAGCCAGGTAGCGGCCCCGCAGCTGCCGCACCCGGCCCTGGGGCCGCTGGAGGAGGATCTCGAAGCGCTCCCCTGGCCCGACCGCGTCCAGCGGCCGCCGGAGGCGCAACGGCGGCGGCTGGCGGTTCCAGTCCGCCCGGCTCAGGGCGTCGGGGCTGTCGGCCACCCGCGCCTCGACCGTGAGATGGCAGCCGGCCGGGATGCACGCCGCCAGCTCCAGGCGGTGCCAGAGGGTATCCGGCTCGCCGCTGTCCAGGGGCCGGGGGAGGCCACTGGTCCCCTGGCTGGGGTAGCGGGCCTGGGCCAGGGGCAGCAGCCGGCAGGGGCCATCGGCGGCGAGATAGCGGACCTGGCCGTCCAGGCCCCCCACGAAGCGGGGGGAGAGCTGGCTCCGCTGGGGAAAGCGCTCTTGGGCCAGGAGCGCCCGCGGCCGCTGCCCGGTGTCGGTCAGGGTCACCACCGGGCAGTCGCGGTTCCGGAAAGGATCCTCTCCGGGCTCCCGGGGGACCAGCAGGGCGAGGCGGCCATCCGGCGGGACCGCCAGGTCGGTGGCTGGCCCGACGCGGGGATCGACCGGCCAGAGGGTGAAAGGCGCCGCCGGGTCCGGTTCAAGGGTGCGGCTGGCCACCACCTGCCAGGGCCGCAGACCGGCCGGATCAGGGCCGCCGGCCAGCCTGGCCAGATGGAAGCGGGTCTGGCCGGCGCCGGCCAGGCCCCGCAGCGCCAGACCCGGGGGGAGCCCCTGCACCCACTCCTGGGCCAGGGGCCGGGGGACGAGCTGCGCCGGCTCGAACCGCTCCGGCCGGGGCCGGTAAGGCGCGGGCAGGGGCTGACCCCACGCTACACCCAGGTGCGTGTCATCGGCCCACCAGCAGCGGTTGGCCCCATCCACCAGCACCCGCCGGGGGGGAAAGGCCACGCCGCAGGAGGCCTGCCAGCGCCGGCCGAGATGGACCAGGGTGAGACCATGACGGCTGGCGCCATCACTCCAGCCGAGAACTGCCAGGCCCTCGCCACCCAGGGCCAGATCGGTGAACCGGCAGCCCGCCGGCGCGGCCACCGGGTCCAGGGCGGCCTCCCGGGCCGAGCTGCCGGCCAGGCCCTCGGCCGCGGCCAGGACCGGCCGGAAGTCCTCGTCCCGGGTGGTCCAGGACCGGGCCACCTGGAAAAGGGAGCGGTCCGGGGACAGGCGGCCGATCTGCCCGAAATCGTCCCGCACCAGGGGCCCTGCCGCTTGCCAGACACCCAGGGCCTGGGCCGGCGTCGTGGCCGGCAGCCGCAGCTCCTGGGCCTGGGCCAGGACCAGGCCAGACAGGCGCGGCTGCCAGACGCAGCCGTCGCCGGTGGTGAAATCTGCGGCGGCGTCTAAGATGAGAAAGCGGGTGCCGTTGGCGTCCATGGTCAGGCTCCCTGGGGGATGGACAGAATGGACAAGATGGACCGGGGGGCCTTGTCCATAATGTCCATCTTGTCCATGCTGTCCATGCTCAGCACACCTCCGGGTTGACCGGTACCGGCACGGGCTGGCCGCCACCCCCGGTGCCGGCGCCGGCGGCACCAACCCCGGCCAGGCCGGTGACCGCGGGGATGCCTGCCGGGCCGTCGCCGATCGCCGTCTCCACGGCGGCGAGCGACGGCAGCTGGTAATCGGCCAGAGGCAGCCGGCCGGGCTGCTCCTGCCAGGTCCCGGTCCGGGGCTCCTGGGCAAAGAGCCGCAGATCGGTCACCGCCAGCACCCCCGGCACCCGGGAGGCCTGGGTGCGCAGCTCGGCGGCGTCCACCTCCGCGCCCAGGGGCCAGCCCTGGCCAAGGGGGCCGGCCGGCGGCAGGGCCCACAGATAGTCCCGGAGGGCCGCGGCCACCGCGGTCCTGGTCTCGGTCTCCACCTGGGGATCCCGCACCCGCATGGCCACGGCCGCGGCCATTGGCACGAACTCCGGGCTCAGGACATAAAGCTCGGTGCCCAGGACCTTGCGGCTGGCAAGATAGCCGAAGACGTCTTGCAAGAGGCCGGCACTCGGCCGGGGTGGCGCGGCCAGGGCCGGGGCTGCCGGCGGCAGCACAAAGACGCTCACCACCCCCGGAACCCGCGGCCGCACGGTGGCGATGCTGGTGCCTGGGAAGAAGCCCGGCAGCACCTCGGCCCGGGCCACCGGATTGATGGGATTGTCCCGGGCCAGGGCCGCGAAGTCGCCGGCAGCCACTGCCCGCTCCCGGTGGGCCAGGAAGGCGGGGATGCGGCGCTCGGCCTGGTCGATACTTTCGGCGTCGCGGCCGCCCCTGGTGGGCCATTCGTGACGGAGGACCAGGCTGCCGCTGCCTGCGGCCAGCTCCCGGATGGCGCCGGCCGGCAGGTTGCCGGCCAGGCCACCGCCGTGGCGCAAGTACGCCACCCGGATGCGGGAGCCGGCCGGTGGCCGGCGGCCGTGCTGGCCGTCGCCGAAGACGACCAGGCCTGCCGCCGGATCGAGGCGATAGACCCGGGCGTTGGCATCGCCTCCGGCCAGCACCTCCTGCCGCTGCCAGGGTACCCAGGCAGCGCCCTCCGCCACCTCCAGCACTAGGCTTTCCGGGTCGATGTCCTGCCAGGGCAGGCTCACCACCTGGTCCGGCCGGCCGGTGCCCACCCCCACCATGGCGTCCCGCTCAATCCCCTGGCCCAGGACCTCGACACAGTTCACCCCCAGGTAGCCGAGGGCGAGGTTGGGCTCGTCGGGACAGCGGAGACGGAGCCAGAAGAGGAACTGCTCGGCGGCCAGCTCGGCGGGCGGCTCCGGCGGGGCGTCGCCCATGCCGGCAAACTGGGGATCGTCCTGCACCGGGGCGGCCAGCAGATCCGGGTTGGCGGGCAGCCGCAGCCGCGCCACCCCCAAGCGCCGGCCGCCCAGGGAGCTGTCCGCCACCTCCTCCAGGGGCAGGTAGCGGATGACGCCCTGTTTGTCCTGCCAGGCCAGCTCCCAGATCAGAGGACGGGGACGGAGCACGTCGATGCCGGCCACCATCGCCAGGTCCGGGGCTGGCCCCTCGCCGGCCGGCGCCAGGCCGATATTGAGGATCCGGCCCCGCAAGGCCTGCCGCAGGCCCTCCCGCTCCGGCACCAGGCGCCGGTGGATGGCGAGGCCCAGATGGAGGGCGTGATCCAGGCTGCCGGCCAGGGTCAGCGCATCCCGGCCCGGGATGAGGGTGCGGGGCCGGAAGGGCACCGCCGCCATCCCGTACTGCTCCCGCAAGGCGGCTCGGGTGATGCCGAGGGCCGCCAGGGCCGCGTCGTCTTGCTCCTCTTTCACCAGGACATGGAGGGCAAGCGGCGTCGGCTGCACCTCGCCGCTGGTGGCAAAGGCGACCCCCTTGGCGCGCAGGCCGCTTTCCGCCGCCAGAAGGGGCGGCAGGCTGGCCTGGGTGGGCGGCGCGTCGATGGCCACCAGGCCCCGGGCCGGCACCGCCGGCCGCAGGGGAATCTGCAGGAGGTTCAGGAAGGCGCGGCGCTGGCGCTCCGGGATGAGGTTGGCCCGGAAGATCACCGTCTCGGTCAGCCAGGCGAAAAGGTCCACCAGGGCAAAGACCGGGTCGCCGGGGGCGAGCACGGTCAGCTCCGGCAGATGGCGGGAGAGCCGCTCCCGGAGCTCGGTCACCAGGTCGTCGAAGCGGCGGTCATCCAGCTCGGGCAGGGGCAGCGGCATGGTGTCACGATCCTCCGGTCAGCTCCAGGGTCAGATCGAAGCGCTCCGGCTCGCCACTGACCCGCAGCCGGTAGCGGATGGAAAGATGCACCACCGCCGGTCGCGTGGGATCCGGCAGGGCGAAGACATCCTCCAGGATCACCCGCGGCTCCCAGCGGGTGACGGCCCGGCGCACGCTGTCGGCCAGAAGCGCCCGGGTGGCCTCGGTGTTGGGCCGGTGGACAAAATCCCTGAGTCCCGCCCCGAATTCCGGTCGCAGCAAGCGCTCGCCAGGCCGGGTCAGAAGGATATGGAGCAGCACCTCCCGGACGCTTTGCTCGCCAGTGCTCCAGGCCAGGCGGCCGTCCGGCGTCAGCTCGCCCAGCAGCGGAAAGCTCAGGATGGTGGTGCCGCGCGGCTGGCTCATCCGGCGCCCCCTCCCCCCGGGCTGCCGCCGGTCTTGACCTCGGCCTTCAGGCACAGGCGGGGCAGGGCCAGAAAGACATAGGGCAGCCAGAAAAAGATGATGTTGAGGAGATGGAGGATGATCATGAGCAGCAGAAGGGCGCAGATGGTGATGGCCGGGATGCTGAAGGAGATGCTCCAGCAGGCGGCGAGCCGTCCGGGGTCCTTCTTCTTCACCTCCATGTCCAGGCTTAACGACCGGATCTTTTCGGCCAGGGACTTGGGGGTCAGGAACACCACCCCCTTGGCGATGCCGCGCTTAAGGTCATCGAGACCGGGCAGGGGCACCACCGACGGCCGCGCCGCCTCCGGGTCCAGGGGCGAGGCCACCCGGAAGGGCTGGCTGGCCGGTCCCCAGGCCAGCCGCTCGCAGCCCCGCTCGTCGAGGTAGCGCAGGAAGGGCTGGACGAAGAAGATCTCGTCCTTGCCCTGGCCGAAGCGGGGGATGGGCAGGTCGTCCGCCTGGACCGCCGCCAGCTGCCCGGTGCGGATGGCCAGGAGCTCCCGCATGGTCGCCGCCTCGTCCTCGGTGACGTACAGCCACTCCCCCAGGCTGCCGGTGCCACCCCGGCCGGGCAGCGGGAAGGAGGCCGCGGCCGGCAGGCTGCGCTGGTCATCCGCCAGCCAGGCCTGGAGCGGGTCGACCGTCGCATCGAGATAGGCCAGGAGGCTGCCGGTGACCGCGGTCTCCGGGATCACGAACCGGCCGGTGAACGGATCGCGGTAAGGCGGCGCCTCGTACAGGCGGATGCGGCCGAGGAGGGTGCGCAAGGCCTCGTTGGCCAGGGTGTCCTCCTCGATGCGCAGCACTTGCAGGAGGGTTGCCAGGAGCCCGGCCAGACTGGCAGTAGGCCGGCCGGCCTCCATCTGCAGGCCGGTCTCCGGTTGCCACGGCGCCACGCCATCCGTGCCGAAGGGCCAGAGGTGGAGAAGCCCGGGGTCGAGCGCCTCCCCTTCCGCCAGGGCCGGCGGGCGGCTGGCCGCGCTCCGGAAGCTGCCGCCCAGGGGCAGGTAGCCGTAAAGGAGGGTGTGCTTCCTGGACCGGCCGCCAAAGCCGGGCCGGTCCAGAAAGAGCGGGTGCAGGGGATAGCTTTCCTCGCCGCTGTACGGCGGCTCCGGCACCCGCGGCCGCACCAGGCCCTTGACCAGGAGGCGGCGCAGCTCGCTGGGCTCCTGGTCCGCAAAGACCCCGCCCCGCCAGCCCATGGCCTGGCCCTGGCGTAGCAGCCAGCGCTCGGGGCCGTCCGGGCCGAGCCGCCGCACCACCATGCCGGCGGATTGGATGCGGGCCGGATCAAAGGCCGGAAAGCCGGGGCGCTGGCAGCTCACCTCGCAGCAGGCCACGTAGAAGGTGCGGTGCACCGGCAGCCGCAGATGGGGCAGGTCATTGAGCTTGCCGAAGCGGTCCTGGTGGCGCCAATCCTGGCCGGCGTTGCCGGTGAGGCGACCGGCGGCGGCATCGTCCAGGAACTGGGGGATGAACTGGTCGTCGAGATAGCGGTGGAGCACCGTGCCGTCCCCCGGCTCGGCGTAGGACGGGCTGTGCAGGCAAGGGACATGCTTCGCGGCTACCATACGTTGCCCGCTCCTGGCGTGTAGCTCGATGAGACCACGGCGTTGGTGATGAGGGTGTCGCACTGCACCACCCCGGAAAAGCGGCTCATGCCCGCATCCACCTGGACCATGCCCGCCGAGACATTCACCTGCCCGGCCTGGATCTCCACCCGGCTGGCGGTCTGGATCCGGATGCCGGAGTTGGAAAGCTCGATCTTCTCGCCGCCCTTCTCCACGGTGATGCTGCCCCCCGCCCCCTCGTCGATGGTGAGGTGAAAGCCGGCGGGGGTTTGCAGCACGAGCTTCGGGCTGTTGCCATCATCGGCCAGGATCCGGGTGCCGGCCGGGGTCCGGACGAGATAGCGGTCCTCCACCGGCCGGCCATCCTCCGGCTGGCTGCTGCCGCCGGACCACAAGGCGCCCAGCACCACGGGCAGCTCCGGGGACAGAAAGCCCAGCACCACCTGCTCGCCCACCCGGGGCAGAAGGCTCACCCCGTAGCCGCGGCCGGCCGAAGGGGTGAGACACCCGGCCCACACCTCGACCTCCAGGCTGTGGAGCCGCACCTTGAGCCGGCCCCGGCCCTCCGGATCCTGGTTGCCGGTCACCTGGGCCAGGTGCAGCTCTTGAAGGGCGCCAAGTCGGTGCATCACGGCCTCCAGTCCGGCCGCTCCACGGCCAGCCGGGTGGAAAAGCCACTGGTGGTGTCGAAACGGTGCTCGCAGACCATGACCTGGTAGCGGCCGGCAAAGCGCTCCGAGACGCCGGCCAGCTCGACCTGCCGGCCGGCGGTCATGGCCGAAAGCCCCCGGCAGACGAGCTCGCCGTAGAGAAAGCGCCGGGCCCGGCTGCGGAAGCGACCCTTGGCCGCCAGCTCCGCCTCGGCCTGGCTGCGGGAAAAGGGGTGGGGGCAGGCGGCCTCCCCTTCCCAGCCCAGCTCCGCCAGGACCTGCACCGCCGTGCGGCCGGCCGGGGCGGGCTGCAAGCCCGCTCCCGTGGCCTCGGCGTCGCTGTCCTGGGCCAGGTTGTAGCCCCAAACCGCCAGCTGCCGGGGCTGGCGGTTGAGGTCCGCCAGCAGCCGCAGCCGGTCGACGTTCATCTGCGGGCTCAGCGGCACAGGCTGCGGATCCTCTTCCTCGGCCCGGACCCGCAGCCGGCCTCCCGCCAGGCGCACCCCCAGATCCAGGGGTGCCAGCAGCCGGGTCAGGAAGGCGAGATGGCTCTCGTTCATCTGCAGCCAGGTGGCCGGGAAGCCGGCGGCCTGGACGTCGGCGGCCAGACCCACCTCCTGGGCCAGCTGCCGGACCACGTCATCAAGGCTCATCTCCTCGAAGGCGCGGCTGGCCCGGAGGCGCGCCAGCCGGTGCAGGCGGTCCTCGGCCAGGAGCACCATCTGGGGCGCTCCGTCCCCGTAGCGCTCCTCGATGCCGGTGATGTCGCCCGCGAACACGGCGTCTTCCGCCTCCTCGCCCATGAGCACCGCGATGGCATCGCCCAGCCGGATGCCCTGAAAGGGAAAGTCCGGCTGCCGGCCGCCGCCCGTGGCCCCCCAGTTGAGGAACCGCAGCTCGGCATGCCCCATGCCGGTCCAGGGCAGGGTCACCTGGGCCGCCAGCACCGCCTCCCCCAGGCTCGGCTGATCCTGGCCGGCGATCCGGAAGCGGGGCCGGGCGCTGATGAAGGCCTGCCGCGGCTCAGTCAACGGTCAGGCGCTCCCGTCTTTCGTCCGCCAGGGCCAGGAGGTCAAGGATCTCCCGCGCCGCCGGCGCGCCGCCGCTATCGGCAGCCGTCCCCGCGGCAGGGGCCTCCGGCTCCACCTGGGCCTCGATGGCATCGATGATCACGGGCATGGCATCCTCCCTGGTGCCGGCTCGGCCTTCCGGTCCACCGGCAGCCTTTCGTGGTAGTGTTGGCCCATGTTATGTTGATTCCGCGTCGTGTTGAGGAAGAGGCCGTCCTGGGGCTCTTGACGCGCCACTTGGTGGCGGCCATTATCGCCGCCCGTTGAGGTGAAAGAGTTGTTCAATACACGGCCTTTGCCGGTGTCAATCGGAGCGCGGTGGCCGCCGAACAAGAGCTGTCCCGCAGGCGGCGCCGGGAGGCTGTGGATGCCCTCTTGGCCGAGCGGGCCAACATGCCGCCCGTTGTCCGGCAGCGCATCGAGGAGGCTCTTCGGGATCTGCGCCGCTGGAGCCGGTGACCGCATTGTGTCCCATTCCTTGAGGAGGTCCTATGCTCTATCGAGTGGCTATTCATGAGTCAGACGAAGGCGTTTCACTCTCTGTACCAGGTCTGCCAGGTTGCTGGTCCCAGGGCGCCACCGAGGCGGAAGCGATCGAAAACATCAAGGAAGCCATCCGTGAGTACCTGGCAGTTGTTGAGGAACAGCTTCGCGACGAACAGATACGTGAGATCGAGTTGGCGGTGTGATCGTTGGTCAAGATTCCAGGCGTCAACCATGCCTATCCCCCAAGCTTCATCGTCAGTCCCACCTCGACCTTCACCCCGGCCAGACCGCTGATGCCGCTGGTGGCTGTCAGCTGCACCCCCGGCGCCGGGATGCTCAGTCCCGCCGCCGGGGTGAAGCGCGGATTTTCCAGCCCGTTATAGAGGGCCACGGCGCGCCAATCCTTGGGATCGCGGCCGCTACTGGCGGCGGCCTGGTCGGCGCTCACCCCCTCGCCGCCCGGGGCGAAGGACGGCAGGGGCGGAGCGGCCGACTGACCCGATCCCGGCAGGCCGGCGATGTCGAACTGGAACCGGTCCTCCTTGAAGGTCAAAGACACCGT
Source organism: Thermodesulfobacteriota bacterium (assembly GCA_040755095.1). Classification (NCBI taxonomy): domain Bacteria; kingdom Pseudomonadati; phylum Thermodesulfobacteriota; species Thermodesulfobacteriota bacterium. The sequence continues at coordinate 25,173 of JBFMBH010000010.1, read as the reverse complement.
AGCCCGCAAGGGCACCCCCTCCGGAGAGAAGAAATCCAGGGTCTCGTTGTAGCTGGCCAGCATGCCGGTGAAGGCGAAGCTGCCCCACTGGAACCGGCAGCGCTGTGGCGCCCGGGGCCTTGGCGAGTCGGCGTCCCGGGGCTGCATGAAGGCCTCGGCAATGCGCTTCGTGAGCTGCCGCACATCCGAGCCGGCCGCGGCCCGGGCCTCTGCCGACACCGTCTGCCCCTGGCCGCCCTCGCCCAGCACCACCTCGGTGCCATGCTCATGGGCCACGGAGGTGTCGAAGAGCAGCTCCACCGCCAGGGTGGACTCGCTCTTCTCCACAAACTGCGCCGCCGGCCCGCCGCCCCCGGCCCCGCCCCGGTTGTCGGCCCGCAGGCTGTTGGACAGGGTGACCCGCAGGGAGGCCGGGTTGAACTGGACCACCAGGTAGCGGGAGGTGTCCCGCTCCGGCTCGTCGCCATGCATGGGGATGAGGACCGCTTTGGCGAGCTGGGGCGTGGGCATGGCTCACCCTCCCCGTTCCAAAGTCAGCCCTTCATGCACCAGGGTCAGCTCCTCGATGGCCACCTGGCTGGCGGTGGCGGCGAGATCCGGGCCCTTGAACCTGCTGGGCAGGACATTGGCCAGGGTCACGCGCAGGAGCGGCTCCTTCTTTTCGGGATGGAAGACCTCGATGCGGGCGCTGTAGCGCAGGCCGAGACTGCCCTGGCGATGGACGATATCGAACCAGCTCCACAGGTCACCCACATCGGTGACCCCGCGCTTCAAGACCACCGGCTGGAAGGTCACCGGGCCCGCCAGCTGGATCTCCCCCCAGTTGCGGCCGCCCTCCTTCACCGTCTTCGGGGTCATGGTGGCCTCCAGGCCCGAGACCTCGCTGAAGGCGCCCCGGCACAGGAGGTTGTTGTGCTGGTCCAGGACCGCCACCTGGAAGCGCAAGGGGATGAAGACCGGCAGCTCGTTCATGATCCCACCGTGAGACTGCTGCCGGTCTGGCCGCTCGCCCGGTCGTGGCTGAAGGTGATGCGGATCCGGTCGATGGGCAAAGACGGGGCGATCTCCAGAGACAGGACCACGGTGGATTCCCCTTCCATGGATTGCTGCACCCGGAAGGCCTGTTCCGGCAGCGGGCCGCGCAGGGCGCCCAGCCGGTGCAGCCGGCCGGCAAAGGCGGCCAGGGCCATCTGCGGCCGCGGGTCCCGGGGGTCGACGTCGAAGACCAGCTGCTCCCCCAGGGCCACGAGCTGGCGCCGCAGCCAGCCCAGGAAGCGCGCCAGCTCACCGGAACGGAAGTCAGAGGCGTGGCGGGCACGCCGGGCGGCCGCTGTGGCCAGGAAGCTGGCCCGGGGCACCGCCGGCCTGAGCAGGCGCTCGTCGTCCAGCTCCAGCCGGCCCCGCCGGGCCAATAGCACCCCGATGCCGGGATCCTCCCGCAACCGGGTGGCCTCATCCTGCCGCACCGGCGGATAGGGCAGGCTGGGCCCGGGCAGAGGCCGGCCGGCCACCGAGCGCCAGGGTCCCTGGCGGGCCGCGGTCTCGGCCATGGCGCCGGCCACGATGCCCACCGGACTGGCCAGGGGCCGATTCTTGCCCCGCAGGTAGGGGTACAACAGCTGCAGCCGGAAAAGGCCATGGCCGCCGGCGACCGCCTCCTCCCGGGCCATGGCAGCCAGGCTGGCCAGGCCGGCCGCCGAGGCGCAGGGCCGCTCCGCTGCCGGCTCCTCGTCCAGGGGCAGGGTGAGAAGACAGGTGACATCCGGCCGCAGCCGGGAAAGGGTCTGGACGATGGGCGCTGCCACCTGGGCCAGAGGCAGCGGGCCTTCTGCCCGCGGCATCTCGGAGGAGTGCCGCCGCTCCCGGTGGCTGTCGTCGAGATCGGTGCCGGCGGGCAGGAAGACCGGCTCCGGGTTGGGCAGCCGCAGCCGCGGGATGTCCGCCAGGTTGGCCGGGATCTGCAGCCGCTCCAGATCCGGCAGGGCAACAAGGCCCAGATGCGGGATAAGGAGCGCCCGCTCGAAGGCGCCCAGCCGCGCCGGATCCAGGAGATCGGCCTCCGGGTCCGGCAGAAAGGCGGCTTGCGGCGGCGCGTTGGGCACGGTCTCCGGCACCCGGATCACCCACAGCTTCTTGGCCCCGTCAGGCAGGGGGGCGGCGGCGCGGAAGAAATCCTCCACCGCCCAGGGCAGCCAGGCCCGGCTGCCGGCCAGCCGGCTGCGGCAGCGGCCGGGCTCCTGGAAGGCCTCCGGGAACAGATCCTGGAACTGGGCCAAGGAGTAAATGGGGATGGGAAGGAGCTGCAAGCCGCAGAGGGGCTCGTCCGCCGGCTCGGCAGCAAGACCTCCGGCCAGGGCCTGCAGCCGGGCCACCTCGGCCTGGAAGCCCAGGGCCATGATCTCCGCTGCGACCTGCCGGTCGGCGGCCAGCCGATCCCAGCGCACCCGGCCCGGACAATGGCCCAGCATGGCCACCTCCAGAACCGGCCCCCGGGCCAGGGCCGGCCGGGGGTCGAGCTCAATACGCTGATCAGCGAGGACGAGCATGCTCTTCACCGTGAACAACGAACCGCAGTGTATCGAATGTCGAAGGGACCGGTGTTGACGTTCCCGATCAGCTTCTCCAGTCCCTTCTGCGGTTGGACATTCCCTGTTCGCTATTCGATATTCGCCTTTCTATTCCTGCTCGATGGTCTCCACAGACAGCACCAGTTCCTCGATGGCCACATCGCCGCCACCCTTGGCGGTGAGCGTCGGGCCGGTCCACTTGAGGGGCATGGCGCCGCGGAGCTTCCAGGAGACCGCGGTCTCGGCCCGGTCCTCGGACAGGAGCTTGACCACGATCTCCCGCTTGGCCTCGGCCAGCCGGCCGGCCCGGGTGGCCTCCAGCCAGTCGTAGATGTTCTGGGCGCCGATGATGCCTCTTTTCAGGGTGACATCCCCGGCCTTGTGGATGCCCGGCACCTTGGTGACGTAGTTGACCGGCGCGTTGCCCCGCCGGTACTCGGCCACCGTCACCTCGGCATTGAGCCCCGAGACCTCGGAGAATCCGGCCTGCACCTCGGTGCCCTGGCCGGAGATCAGCTCCACCAGGAAGTTGAACGCGGAGTAGGGCGTTTCACGGAAAGTCGCCATGGTCGGTCTCCTTGGGGCTTAGGCGTCAGCGGTCTTCTGGCCGATGCGGAAGATGACGAACTCGGCGGGCTTCAGGGCCGCGACCCCCACCAGGCAGACCAGCCGGCCGTTGTCGATGTCGTTCTGGGTCATGGTGGAGCGGTCGCAGCGCACGAAGTAGGCCGCCTTGGGGGTGGCGCCCAGGAGGCGGCCGTTCTTCCACTCGTTGAAGAGGAAATCCTCCACCGCGCTGCGGATATTGGCCCACAGGGCCTCGCCGTTGGGCTCGAACACCGCCCACTGGGTGGACTTGTCGATGGAGCGCTCCAGGTAGAGGAAGTAGCGCCGGACATTGACGTACTTCCATTCCGGGTCCGAGGAGCGGGTGCGGCCGCCCCACACCCGCAAGCCCCGGTTGGGGAAGGAGCGCAGGCAGTTGATGCCGTTGGGGTTCAACAGCTCCTGCTGGAAGCGGTTGATCTCGATCTCCGGCCGCAGGGCCCCCAGGATCGGCTCGTTGGCCGGCGCCTTGTGCACGCCGCGGTTGACGTCAGTGTTGGCGTAGATGCCGGCGACAAAGCCGGCCGGCGGCACCATCACCTCCGGGCTGGCCCCGGTGGGATCGGCGATCGTGAGCCAGGGGAAGTAAAGGGCCAGACGGCTGTCGTCGAAATGGGAGGCGAACTCCCGCACCTGGGCCAGGGACCAGCCCTGGCCAGGATCAACCAGGCCGACCCGGTAGCGCATCTTGTTGACATGCTTTTGGATCTCCCCCATGACCGCCTGGTGCGGCTGACCCGCGGCAGCATGGGCGGCCGAGGCCGGGGCGCACACGATGGCGATATCCTCGATCTCCTCCAGGGCCGCCAGGCCGGTGGAGCCTTTGATCTCGTCGGTCTCACCGGCATAGTCCACCTGGCCGGGCACGTTGCCGTCGGTGCCGGGGGTGCTGCCGTCCCCCTGGTGCAGATGGATGAGCTGGCGGGGCACCTGTCCTGAGGTCTGGGGCGGATTGGCAGCCACGGGATCGAAGAGGGAGGTCAGGGCCTCCAGAACGTGGGCACTGGTAGGGTTCTGGGGCAGGGTCAGGGTGCACGCCACCGGCTGGGTGAGGGCGTCGTAGCGCCGGGCCGGGGTGGCGGTCAGCACCTTGTCCAGGCTGCGGGCCGAGGCCGGGGCGAGATCGATGTCGGTGAAGGAATGGATCGGCTCGCCGTTTCTGAGCACATCGAGGTCGAAGCGCCGCAGGGCGAGCAGGCTCCTGGCCGCGCCCGGCCGGGTGGCCAGGGCCGGCAGCGGCAGGGTGACATCGGCGGGCAGGCCGTTCTGGCTGCCGATGATGGTCAGCTGGTTGGTGGCCGGGTTGTAGGTGCCCCGGAGCAAGATCAGGGTGCCCCAGTCGGGGCCGTCCGTGAAGCGGGTCAGGTTGGTGACTTCACCCAGCCGCAGCACCATGGCGGTGCCGGCCGCCAAGGGCCCGCTGGCCGGGGCCCGGGCAAAGACCCGGGTCATGACCGCGCCCGCCGGCAGCTCGGCCCGCAGCAGCATGCCGTCCAGCTCCGCCGGCGTCACCGCGACGCCGGCGTTGTCGGTGATCTCGGCCCAGTCGCTCTGGATCAGGACCTCCTGGGCCCGGGCAGCCACCACGGCGGTGATCCGGATCGGGAAGCGGTCGTCCTCGAGGGTGGCGCCCGGCCCCTTGGCGGAGGCCGGCACCCCGGTCGCCTCCAGGAGGACCACCTCGCCATTGGCCGGCTGACTGGTGACTTCGGTGCGCAGCAGGTTCTCGGAATCCCGCCACAGGATCTCCAGGGTCAGGTTGCCGCCGCTGCCCGGGAAGCGGGCCTGGAAGGTGACCCAGCCGTTGGCGTCCCGGCGGCGGGCGAAGGTCGCCGAGCCGTTGGCGCCCCGGGCGTCGGTGCGGTTGCCGTCCTGGATGATCCGGGAGACGAAGAGCTGCTTGCCGCCGTTGTCGAAGAAGGCCCGGGCCGCGATGGCGGTGTGGTTGGGCACCCCGGTGCCACCCAGGGTCAGAGGAGCATCGTCGCCGTAGATGCGGGTGAGCTCGGCAAAGCTGGTCACCACCTCCGGCCGGCCCCGCACCGGCCCGAAGCGCAACGGGCCGACGATGCCGGCAACGCTGGTGCCAACCCCCTCGATGGACTTGGCGCGGAAGCTGATCTCCTCGACAAAGACGCCTGGGGCCAAATACTCGGGCATGGACGGTCCTCCTTCTGTGGGCCTTGGGGCTAGGGCACTCGGACCTCGAGACAGCTCCTGTTCTTGCTGGTCAGGACAGTGATGCGACCGGGCTGCAGCCGGAAGCCCGGCGCAAAGGAGAGGACGTTGGCCGCCGGGGAGCGCACGCGCACCGGGGTGAGGCTGTCCGGATCCGCCAGCTCCCGGCCGGAGACCGCCGGGCTGGCCAGCACCTGGAGCCGGGCCTCGTAGTCGGCCTGGGGAGCGCCGGCCGCCAGGAGCGGCAGCCGGGACAAGGGGATGACGAACTCGCCGCGGCCGTCCGCCTGGGCCACCAGGCGGATGGCTGGGCCCACCAGCACGGTGACCGCGAGGCTCAGCACCGCCCAGGAAGCCAGGCTGCCGTCCACGAACCGGCAGCTGCCCACGGCCGCGCCCGCGGCCGGCAGTCGGGTGCCCAGGGCCGAGCGGAAGAGCCCCACGGCATGGCCCTGGCCACCGCCCAGCGTGGCGACAAAACGCCGGGGCAGAAAGCGGTTGGCGGGATCCCGCACCGTGCCCGTTACACTGAAGCCGGCCACCGCCGGGGGCACCAGGTCGGCCTCGCTGGCCGCACCGGGTACGATCCGGGCGCCGCCCAGGCGCTCGCCGGGCAGCAGCACGGTGGCGCCCAGCTTGTGCACCACGAAGATGCCCGGCGGCAGGGCATCGAAGGCCACCGCCAGGGGCACCCGCACGGGCGCTGCCGTATCAGGCCCGGACCGGCCGGTGACGTCCAGCCAGTCCAGGCGATCGCCACCGTGGCAAATGAGGGTCTCCAGGATGCGCATGTCAGACCTCGCCCACCGGCACCAGCACCGTGCGCACCGGCGGGCCGGCAACGGGCAGCGCCGCCGGCTCCAGGCGGATGCTCTTCACCAGGCACGGACTGGACAGAACGTACTCGTGGCGGATGCTGTCCCAGATCCGCATGAGATCCTCGGTGGGCATCTCCTCGGGGATGATCTGGATCGTGTCCTGGCTGCCCCAGAAGGGGTCCAGGGGGGCAAGATGCGAGGCGTCGAGCACCGGGAACGAGGCGATCTGCTGCATGGCCCAGGCCACCACCGTGGCCTCGGCCGCGGCGCCGGCGCACCAGCCCAGGAGCAGGATGTGCAGATTGACCGGCAGCTCCGGCCGCGCCGGCTGGCTGGGCCGGGCCGGCTGCAGGTGGCGGTTGCGGCCGATGGGGTCCACGGAGATCCGGTGCAGGTAGATGCCCAGGGCGTTGCCGGTAGGGGCGTTGCGCAGGTCCCGGCTCCCCAGCAGGGTGACCCGGGGATGGTCCAGGATCGTCCCCAGGTCCGCCTCGATGCGGGGGGTCAAGAGATCCTGCAGAGCCTGCAGACAGGCGAAGACGCCACGGAAGGAGGCCATTTGCACCTTTGGGGGCAGCAGGCTCCGGCCGGCAATCGGCCGCCACCTGCTGTTTGTGCCCGAATGTGCCTTGCGTTTATCAGAGTGCGGAGCGGCATGTCAAGGCCTAATTATCGGGAGGAATGCCAGAGAGGTCAGTCAATCGCTTCCTGGCATCTATGGAAGGATAGTGGCTCTCAATTCGAGGTCGATCCACTAGTCGTGTGCAGCTTGGAGGGGAGACGCGCTTGTCCGCCCCTGTTTCCACCCTTTCCCGCCCGTGCCCATGCGAAGGATGCTGCCGGCAGCGCACCCGGAGCCACCGGCGCCCGAGCCGCGGCGGGAGAGGCTTCTGCCGCCGGCCGCGGGCGGGTGGTGGCCTGCCGGCGCCAGTGGGACGCCGCACCAGAGGCCCCTTTGGCCCGGCGGGGACGGCGATCCAGGGATTTACCTCGTCCGGCATGTGGGGTATAGTGCTCGGCTTGCCGTGCTTCTATCCTGTTCATCTGATGCTGCTAGGGAGGATCTGGTCGTGAGTGTGACGTTTTCCCCGAAGGTGTTTGCCGCCGAGACCGTGCGGCTGGGCCCCACCGAGGAGATGGTGGTCCGTGGTGGTCGTGACAAGTTTCCCCTTCTGCCCAAGGCCTTCGAGGGCATCCGCCAGATCGGCGTCATCGGCTGGGGCTCCCAGGCACCGGCCCAGGCCCAGAACCTGCGGGATTCCCTTGCGGGCACCGGCATCCGGGTCAAGGTGGGCCTCAGGCCGGGCAGCGCCTCGGCCGTGGCGGCGCGGCAGGCCGGCTTCACCGAGGAGAGCGGCACCCTGGGCGAGATGTTTGGCGTCACCGCCGAGTCCGATATGGTTCTCCTTCTCATCGCCGACGCGGCCCAGGCCCAGCTCTACCGGCAGTTCTTCGCCCGCCTCAAGCCCGGCGCCACCCTGGGCCTGTCCCACGGCTTTCTCCTGGGTCATCTGGCCAGCATCGGCGAGGCCTTCCCGGCCAACATCAACGTCATCGGCGTTTGCCCCAAGGGCATGGGGCCGTCGGTGCGGCGGCTCTACGAGCAGGGCAAAGAGGTGAACGGCGCCGGCATCAACGCCAGCTTCGCGGTGGAGCAGGACGTGGACGGCCGGGCCACCGATCAGGCCATCGGCTGGGCGATCGGCGTCGGCGCCCCGTACTGCTTCGTCACCACCCTGCGCCATGAGTACCTCAGCGACATCTTCGGCGAGCGCGGCATCCTCCTGGGCGCCGTGCACGGCCTGGTGGAGGCCTGCTACCGCCGCTTTGTCCTGGAAGGAGGGATGAGCGAGGAGGAGGCCTTCCGGGCCTCGGTGGAGGTGGTGACCGGTCCGGTCTCCAGGACCATCTCCCACCACGGCATCCGGGCGGTCTACGAGAGCCTGGATCCGGCCGGTCGCTCCGTCTTCGAGCGCATCTACTCCCACGCCTACGGCCCGGCCTTCGACATCCTGGCCGAGATCTACGACGAGGTGGCCTCCGGCAACGAGATCCGGAGCGTGGTCATGGCCGGCCAGCGCTTTGCCCGCTTCCCCATGGGCAAGATCGACGGTACCCGCATGTGGCAGGTGGGCGAGCGGGTGCGGGCGGCCCGCAGCGGTCAGGTGCCGGTGAGCGCCTTCACCGCCGGCATCTACTGCGCCACCATGATGGCCCAGATCGACCTCCTCATGGAGAAGGGCCACTGCCTGTCCGAGGTCTGCAACGAGTCGGTGATCGAGGCGGTGGACTCCTTGAACCCGTACATGCACTACAAGGGCGTGGCCTTCATGGTGGACAACTGCTCCACCACCGCCCGGCTCGGCACCCGCAAGTGGGGGCCCCGCTTCGACTACATCTTCCAGCAGCAGGCCTTCACCGCCTACGACTCCGGCCTGCCCGCAGACCAGGCCCGGATCAAGGCCTTCACCGATCACCCCATCCACGAGGCCCTGGCCACCTGCGCCACCTTCCGGCCGCCGGTGGATATCGCGGTCATCGGCTAAGCCGCGCTCGCCCTCCGCAGAAACGACAACGGCCCGGCCGAGGAGGATCCCCGGTCGGGCCGTTCGCGCTTGCCCCCGCCACTTCGGTGCGGACCGCGTGGGCCGGCATCACGAAGCCCCGCCGCCGCCTCGCCTGCAGACACCCCCCTCTGCCCCGCCCCGGCCCACCGGCCGGCGGCGGTCATGAAGCCAGGTGCACCCGGCTGCCGTCGCGACCAGCCAGGACATCGAGCCGGCTGGGAATCTGGTCCCTCAGATCAGCGACATGGGAGATGATGCCCACCATCCGTCCCTGGGCATTCAGCTGCACCAGGGTGGCGATGGCCATGTCCAGGGTCTCAGGATCAAGGCTGCCGAAGCCCTCGTCGATGAACAGGGTGTCCAGGTAGCGACCGCCGCTTTCGGCCAGCACCACATCGGACAGCCCCAGGGCCAGCGACAGCGAGGCCAGGAAGGTCTCGCCGCCGGACAGCGATGAGGCTGGGCGGTGAAGGCCGGTGAAGTCGTCGGTCACCTCCAGATCGAGGCCCGCCCCCTTGCGGGCATCATCCACCGTGCCGGACAGCCGCAGGTGGTAACGGCCCCGGCTCATGCGCCGCAGCCGCTCGGAGGCGGCCAGGGTCACCTCGCCGAAGAGGGAGGCCAGCACATAGCGCTGGAGGGTGATCCGCTTCGGGTTGTTGCCGGCCGCCAGGCCCGCCAGGTGGCCAATGACCTGAAGCTGCCGCGCCTGCCGGCGGCTCTCCTCCTGGTATTGGGCCATGGCGGCCATGGCCTGGCGTGCCGCCGCCAGCCGCGTCTGCACCCCGCCCAGCTGTCCGGAGATGGCCTTCATTGCGTCCTCGGCCGCGGTCCGGGCAGCGGCCAAAGCGTCCAGGTCCGGCCAGGCGAGTCCGGCGGCCGCCGCCTCGGCCTGCCCCAGCTCGGCCGCCACGGCAATCCGCCTTTCCTGGTAGGCCGCAAGCCGCTGCCGGGCCTGCTCCAGCTCGGCCGGCAGCATCCGGGCGGCCCGGTAGTCGTCCTCGCCGGCCAGCCCTGCCTGCGCAAGACGCTCGGCAAACCGGGCCTGCGCCTCCTCAAGGCGGGCGGCCAAGGCCTCGGCCGAGCGGCCGGCCTCCTCCCGCTTCCCCTGCCGGCTGCTCTTCTCGTGCTCCAGTCGGGCAACACCCTTCTCTGCCACCTGGAGGGCCTGGCTGGTCTGGTCGATGAAGCCGGCGATGGCGGCCAGCTGGCCGCGGATCACCTCCGGGTCGGCCTCCCCTTCCCCCAGCCCCTGGGCGGTGGCGGCCAGCTGGCCCCGGAGGGAGTCGACCTGGGAGGTAGCCTCCTGCCGGGCCTGGGTGGCGGCGGCCAGGTTGCGGCCGGCGGTCGCCAGGAGCGGCCCCAGCTCGTCCCGGCGGCGGCGCGCCTGGGCCAGCGTCTGCTCTGCCGCGGCCACCCGGCGCAGTTCCTCTTCCAGACCGGCGCGCTGGCACAGGAGATCGCCCAGCGGCTGGTCCGCCAGACTCCCCAGCTGGTGGCGGAGCGAGGCCACCGCCGCCTGGGCCGTTGCCGCCGCCACCGCCAGCCCCGCCATCTCCTTCTTCGCCTCCTCCCAGGCCGCCCGCGCCTGGTCCACCTGGCGGCGGCCGGCCTGCAGCTCGGCCTCGGACGGCACCGCCCCGCTGCCACTGGCCGGTGCCGGATGGTGCCGCGAGCCGCAGACCGGACACGGCTGGCCGCCGGTCAGTCCCTGGGCCAGATGGGCTGCCTGGCCGGCGATGCGCCGCCCGGCCAGCTCATCATGCTCCCGCATGGCCTGGGCCAGCCGGGCCTCCTCCACCGCGCACCGGTTGGCGGCGGCCTTGCTGCCGGCCGCAAGCTTCTCCTGCTGGGCCAAGGCCTTGAGCAGATCCTGCCTGGCCGCCACCTGGGCCGCTGCTGCCTGGTGCCGCTGCTCCAGCTCCCCGCGCCGGCCGGCGGCCAGGCTCAACTCTTCGATCTCTTTGCCGGCAGCGGCGAGCTGCTGCTCGATCCTGGCCTTCTCCGCCTGCCGCTCCTCCTCACTGGCCACCGCTGCCACCCGGCGCCCCGCCGCCCGCTGCAGCGCCTCGCGAACCGCCGCCCGCTCGGCCGCCAGGCGCAGCCGGCTCTCCAGAACCGCCTTCTCGGCGGTCTTGCCGGGAATCTCCGCGGCCCGGCACCGCCAGGCCTCCCGCTTGTCCACCGCCAGGACCAGCGCCGCCTGCACCCCGTCCAGCTCCTGGTCCAGCTGGCGGATCTGCCGGGCCAGCTCGTCCGTGAGCCGGCGGTCCCGGGCCAGGGCCTCTTCGAGATCAGCGAGGGCGAGCGCCCGTTCCCCCCTGGCCACCCGGGTGGCCAGGCGGGCCATCGCCTCCTCTTCGCCCGCCAGATGAGCGGCCTCGGCCTGGGCCCTTTCCCGGCGCCGGAGCCGCGCCACCTGGTCGCGTCCCTCCTCCACGGCCGAGGCCGCCTGGGCCATCCGCCTGGCCGCTTCCTCCGCGGCCGCACCGAGCTGCCGCTCCTGGTCCTGCAGCGCCGCCAGTCTGGCCTGCAGCTCCTCCGGGCTGCCCACTTCCTGCCCTTCCAGGATGCCCTGCATCGTGTGGCGGATCCGCTCCAGACCTTGGGCCGTCTTCTCCCGCCGCGCCTTGAGCAGGTCCTCGATACGCTCAAACCGCTCGGTGGCAAAGAGCTTCTTGAGGATCTTGTCCTTGTCCGCGGAGCTGGCCAGGAGGAGCCGGCGGAACTCGCCCTGGGGCAGGATCACCACCTGGCGGAACTGGTCGGCGGTCAGCCCCAGGACCTGCTCGATCCTGTCCCGCACCGCCCCGATCCTGCTCAGGCGCTCACCCAGGATCGCCCCGGTAGCGTCCACTTCGCACAGCTCCACCCGGTGAGGCAGGCTCTGGCGCCGCCCTTTTTTCTCCACCTCCTGCTCCGGGCTGCGATGGATCTGGAAGCGGCGCGGCCCGACCACAAAGAGGAGATCCACCTCGCAGGCCAAGTCAGCCCGGGCGTGCTGGGAGCGCAGGCTGCGCTCGTCCCGGGTGAAGCCGCTGGCCGCTCCATAGAGGGCGTAGCAGATGGCATCAAGGATGGAGGTCTTGCCGGCGCCGGTCGGGCCATGGATGAGAAAGAAGGCGTTATCCCCGAAGGCGGTGAAATCCACCTCCTCCCGGCCGGCGAACGGGCCAAAGGCCTGCATGGCCAGGGTCAACGGCCGCATGCCGGCCTCTCTTCCCCGCGGTTGAGCTCGTCCATGACCTCCACCAGCATCGCCGCCTCCGCGTCGTCCAGGCCCGCTGCCACATGGGCATAGAAGCGGCCCACGATCTCCTGATCAGAGAGCCGCCGGAGCTCGCCCGGATGGAGGAGATCCCCCTCCCCCTCCTGCTGGGCGCGAACAATGGACAAGACATTGGGATAGACGGCGCGGATCTTCGCCGCGTAGTCGAAAAGCACCCCCCGATCGGTGAGGGTGATCGCCAGGTAGTCGTCGCTCGCCGGATCCCCCGCGGCCCCGGCCAGGATCTCGTCCAGGGTGCCCTTCTTCTGGCGCAGCTCCCGCCGCGGCCGGACCGGAAAAGAGGTCCGGGTCACCAGCCCCCGGCAGTCCAGGTCAAAGATGGAAAAGACCTTCTCGTGATCCAGCTCGGAGAAGGAATAGCGCAAGGGCGCCCCGGCGTACCAGGCGCTGGCCGCCACCTGCTGGGGCCGGTGGAGGTGGCCCAGGAGGGTGAGAGCAAAGGGGGCAAAGACCCCGGCGTCCACCAGCTGGCTGCCGCCCATGACCAGCGGCCGCTCGGATTCGCTCTCCTGGCCGCCTGCCGTGTAGCAGTGGGCGATGCACACGGTGCGGCCAGCGGCAGGCGCGCCGGCCAGGACGTGGCGGTAGGCAGCGGTGAAGTCCGGGATGGCGGTGTCGCCCAGATGCCGGCGCAAGGTGAGCGGCTCGATATAAGGGATGGGGAGCAGCACCACCGGGCCGTACCGGTCGGCAAGGGTGATGGGCCGCAAGGACGCAGGCTCGGCAGCGATGTGGAGGCCGCGCTCCCGCAACAGCCGGCTGCCGAAGGCCAGCCGCTCGGCGCTGTCGTGATTGCCGGGGATGAGGACCACCGGGGTGCCCTGTTCCAGGATCAGGGTCGACAGGAAGTGGTCCAGAACCTCGGTAGCCTCCACCGGCGGCACCGACCGGTCATAGACATCGCCGGCGATGACCACGACGTCGACCCCTTCGTCCTCGGCCAGCCGCGCGACCTGCCCGAGCAGGTCATCCTGGTCCGGGGTCAGATGGACGTCGTGGAGAATCTTGCCCAGGTGGAGGTCAGCAAGGTGCAGGATGCGCATGGGCAGGTCCGATCGGCGGCAAGAATCCGGTTGGATACGTGGAAGTTTGTCGTTGACACCGGCCTTGCGGTCGGCAAATCTCCTGGGCGTGCCCTGCTCTGGCCCCGCCGGGGCATTGTGCCCCGGCCCACCCCGAGGCGCAAGCCCGGGCCACCGCCGCCCTCCTCCTGCGCCACCGGATCGTGCGATGCCCATTGAAAAGGATTTCGACATCCCCTTCATCTCCGGCATGGCCCTGCGCGAAAAGCAGATCCAGCAGAGCTATCGGCCGATCATCGCGGTGCACAAGTGGTTCGCCCGCCGGCCAGGGACCCTTTTTCGGGGCCTGCTCCTGTCCGAATTCGTCGACCGGCCACTGACCGAGGCCTTCTTCACGGCCAACAACCTCAGGGGGATCCGGGTGGCTGACCCCTTCATGGGTGGGGGAACGCCGCTCATTGAGGCCAATCGACTCGGCTGCGACGTCACCGGCTACGACATCAACCCGATGGCCTTCTGGATCGTGCACCAGGAGATCGAGCAGCTCGACCAGGCGGCGTACCGGAACGGCGCCTCCCGGCTGGGCGCCTTGCTGGAGGAGCGCCTCGGCCCCCTCTACCGCACCCGGTGCCTGCTGTGCGGCTCGCCGGAGGCGTCCGTCAAGTATTTCCTCTGGGTCAAGGAGAAGACGTGCAGCCGCTGCGGCAAGGCCTTTCCCCTGTTTCCTGGCTATCTTCTGGCCGAGGACCAGCGCCATCCCCGGAACGTTCTGGTCTGCGCCGGCTGCGGCGAGCTGAACGAGGTCGCCGAGCGAGCGCATCCTGGCAGCTGCCGCTCCTGCCATCGGCCTCTGGCCGTCAAGGGGCCGGCCCGGCGCCACCGCTGTGATTGCCCGGACTGCGGGCTGTCCAACGTCTATCCGGCGCCCGGCGCTGGCCCGCCTGGTCACCGGATGTTCGCGCTCGAATACCACTGCCGGCCCTGCAAGCCTCATCATCGGGGCCGCTTCTTCAAGAAGCCGGACCAGGACGACCTGGATCGCTATGCGGAGGCCTGTCAACGCTACCACGCGCTGGACGCCGCCTTTGTTCCTGACGATCCCATCCCGCCCGGGGACGAGACCGACCGCCTGCTTCGCTGGGGGTACCGTCGCTATCGCGAGATGTTCAACCCCCGGCAGCTGCTCGGCCTGGAGCTGAGCTGCCGCGCCATCGCCGAAACGTCTGACCGCCGGGTGCGGCATGCCCTGGCGACCAACCTTTCCGACCTGCTGCGGTACCAGAACCTGCTGTGCCGCTATGACACCATGGCGCTGAAGTCCCTGGACATCTTCTCTGTTCACGGCTTCCCGGTAGGACTGGTGCAATGCGAGTCGAACCTGCTCGGCATCCCCAACGGCGGGGGGGTGAGCGTCGGCAGCGGCGGCTGGTCGAACATCGTCGAGAAGTACGCCAAAGCCAAGGCCTACTGCGACCAGCCTTTTGAGATCCGGCATGCCGGAGGCCGCAAGACGGTCGTGCCGGTTCCCGGCGAGTGGATCGGCGACCAGCGCAACGGCGATCAGCGCGGCGTCGAGCTGCGCTGCGCGAGCGCCACCGCTGCCTCGCTGCCCCAGGCCAGCCTGGATGCAGTCCTGACCGACCCACCGTACTTCGGCAACGTCCAGTACGCCGAGCTGATGGATTTCTGCTACGTCTGGCTGCGACGCCTGCTCGGCCCGGAGCTTGCCGCCTTCGCCGTCCCCTCCACACGCCATCCCGACGAGCTGACCGGCAACATCACCATGGACAGGGGACTCGACCACTTCACCGAGGGGCTCTCTGCCGTCTTCTGCGCCATGGCTCGGGCGCTGAAGCCGGGCCGGCCTCTGGTCTTCACCTACCATCACAACAAGCTGGAGGCGTACTATCCCCTGGCCGTGGCGATCCTGGATGCCGGCCTGACCTGCTCGGCATCGCTCCCCTGTCCCGCCGAAATGGGCGCCTCCATCCACATCAGTGGCACCGGCTCCTCGGTGGTGGACACGGTTTTCGTCTGCCGCTCCACCGGCACCGTCCCCCGCCACTGGCTGGCTTCGTCGGCTGCGGCGGTCGCTCAGCTGGTCGCCGCGGACCTGGAAAAGCTGCGGCAGGGGGGGCTATCGCCAAGCCCTGGAGATGTCCGCTGCACTGTCTACGGCCATCTGGCCCGCATGGCCATCTGGCGCCTGCGGCTGGGATGGGAGCGCCAGCAGTCTGTCTCCCGCAAGCTGGCCCGAATGGCCCAGGAGATCCAGACCATTGCCACCCTGCAGGAGGTGGAGGCTGCTTTGGCAGGCGCGGCCGAGGTGGCCGCAGGGCTGCCGCCGCGCTGGGCTGGGCTCATTCAGGAGGGAGAAGCGGCTTATGGAGAATCATCCGCTGACGTATCCTTTTGAGGTCCCGTTCGAAGAGGTAAGGACCGATCCGGAACGTTTCGTTTCGTCAGTCTTCGCCTGTCTGGCCTCCGAGTTTCTCGTCATGCCCAAAGGAGACGGTTTTGTCGACTATCCTCTCTTCGAGCAGGGCTACGAGGCACTCAAGCGAGCGACGCGGGGCTTCGCCATTTTCTCTCCGACCGAGATCCTCTCGGTCGCCCGGTCCACCCCCATAGCCCTCATCGTCCTGCGGGCGATGCTCGGCTTCACACCACCGGAATGGGCCTATGCCGCATCGCAGTACACCGAGGTGGCCGTCAGCCAGGGAGCGGCGCGAAGCCTTGACCGCAGAATCCGCATGACGCCGACGACCCCTCTGCGCCTCAGCGCCGTAACTGCGGCGCGCGTGCAGGCCCTGGTCACCACCGCCTGCCGGCTGCTGACTGAAGGCGGGACCGAGGTTGCTTCCACCAGACTGCACCGCCTGGACAAGGCGGACACGAGGAACGGCACAGGTGGCATGCGCCGGCTGGCAGATCTGGGGGTGCCCTACGCCATGCTTCTCTACGAGCGCTTCCTTGGCCGGCCCTTCGCCGGCCATCGCGACTCGGTGAGCGAGCTGGTCGGAGATGCCCTGGAGTCGGCCATCGAGGAGATACTGGCTCATGCCGGCATCAGCTTTCGCAAGACCCGGCGAGCCGAAAGGATTCCCGGCTTTGATCAGACACCCGACTTCATGATCCCCAGCGAATTCAACCCCCAGGTCATCATTGAGGCGAAGATCACCGAGGATGATGGCACGGCCAGGGACAAGGTTACCAGGATTCAGCACCTGGGGCAGCTCAGCCTGGAAGGCCAGTCATCCGGCAGGCCACGATTCGAGGTCGTCGCCTGTATCGCCGGGCGAGGTTTCGGGGTGCGGCGCGAGGATATGAAGAAGATGCTCCTGGCCACCTTCGGCAAGGTGTTTACCCTGCGGAACCTGGATCGGCTGGTGGAGTGCACGCGGTTGCGGGAATTCAGAACGACTTGAGCCGTGGCCTTGCCGACACCAGAGCCTCCCGGCCCCCCCGAGCTATCCCTCGAAATTCCTGACCCGCTCGCCGAACGAAACGAGATCGTCAAGCCCGGTACGGAGGACCGACTGCACGATGTCGAGGTCCATCCTTTGGTAAGCATGGATGACGGTGTTGCGGAAATGCACCATGTTGCGCAACCTCGACGCGAGGCTTCGGTCAATGACTGCGGCCCTCTCCAGAAGCTCAAAGGATTCGGCGCTGGAGGCCGGGATCCCCATGCGGTGGGTCTTGATGACATGGTTCGCCAGATCGATGGCCTGCTCGCATGCCCGCAGGATGTTCAACACCGCGGCGTCCTGCCTCGTGTAGTCGGTGGCGAAGCCTTCCGGGTTGACCTGGTACTCCTCCCGGGCCCGCATGACGCAACGCTGCATGCTCTGGATCTTGTTCACCACGAGATCGTTCATACCGGATACGCCTTCCCGGTGGCAGCAAAGGCCTGCAAAATACCCGCACGCTCCTCGTTCAGCTTCTGGTAGAAGGACAGCACCAGCATCTCAAACTCGTCCGCCGCAGAAGGATCGGCGCAGAAGATCCGCCGGTCCGCCATGACGATCTCCTTCTGGAAGACGGTGGACACCAGCCGCAGGTTGACCAGATCCACCTCACGCCCTGCCAGGGTGGCAAGCTCGGCGCGCAAGGGATGGAAGCTGAGGGAACCGGCCTTCTTGGCGCGGGGCGGCGGCAGCAGGATGGCGATGTCCACATCGCTTCCCGGCCACTCGTCTTCTGTGCCGAAGCTGCCGAAGAGATAGATCGCCTGCGTGTCCGGAAAGGCCAGGAGACTTGCGGCAATCATCTGTTCGCAAAGAGGGGCCATGCTCACACCCACCTTGGGAAGATTGCCGGAGCCTCCCCGGACACCGCGCCCGGTCCAATAGCCCGCCGGTCGCCGACCCGCAGCCGGAAGCCCGGCCTGCCGAACGACAACCGCGACATCAGCCAGTGCCCCAGACAACCCTTTGGCGCGCCCGACACAATTTCCTGGCCACCTGTGGCAAGCTCACCCTGCGGAACCTGGATCGTCTGGCGCCGCTTCGGCCATGCCCCCGTCAGGAGTCCAGGTCCTCCGGGGCCAGGAGCTGCACAACCACCGGCATGTTCACAGGAACCGTGCACGACTTCCTGCAGCAATTCTCGTCAGCTACCGACAGGATGATCCTTGGCGCGCCCGGCAGGATTCGAACCTGCGACCTACGGATTAGAAGTCCGTTGCTCTGTCCAGCTGAGCTACGGGCGCCCTCAGTCCCCTTTGATCTTGTTCCAGACCGGCCCCTGGGTGGTGTCGATCACCTGGATGCCCTGGCGGGCCAGCTCGGCCCGCACCACATCCGCCCGCTGCCAGTCCCTCTGCTGCCGGGCCTCCTGGCGCTCCTGGATGAGGCGGTCGATCTCGGGGGCCAGGGGGCACTCCTCGAGATTCATGATGTTCAGGACCGCGTTCACCTTGCCCAGGGATTCCAGGAGATAGGCCTTCTGCTCCCGGTCCAGCATGCCGGCGGCCAGGATGGGGTTGGCCTTCTTGATGAAGTCGAAGAGGGCCGCCACGGCCTGGGAGACGTTGAGGTCATCGTCCAGGGCCGCGCCGAAGCGGTCCTCCATGGCGGACAGATCCGCCGCCACCCCGGGATGGGGCAGGCCCGGGGTCAGACAGACCAGCTTGCGCACGAACTCATCCACCCGCCTCAGGCTTTTCACCGCTGCGTCCAGGTTGCGGAAGGAAAAGTCGATGGGCTTGCGGTAATGGGTCTTGAGGAGGAAGAAGCGCACCTCCCGGGGCGAGTAGCCGCGGGCCACCAGATCCCCCAGGGTGAGGCCGTTGCCCGCCTCGTGGCACATCTTCTTGCCGTCCACCAGCACCAGGCCGCTGTGCAGCCAGGTGTTGGCAAAGGGCTTGCCGGTGGCCGCCTCGGCGATGGCGATGGCGTTCTCGTGGTGCGGGAAGATGAGATCCCGGCAGCTGGTGTGGATGTCCATGGTCTCGCCCAGGTAGCGCAAGGCCATGGCCGCGCACTCGATGTGCCAGCCAGGCCGCACGTTCCCCCAGGTGGTCTTGAAGAAGATCCCCTTCTTGAGCTCGCCCAGGGTGGAGCGCTTGAGGAGGGTGAAGTCCACCGGGCTGTCCTTGTCGTAGTCGTCGAGATCCACGGTCTTGCCGATCTGGATCTTGCCCAGGTCCACCCCCGACAGCCGGCCATAGGCCGGGAACTTGGAGATGTCGAAGTAGATGGAGCCGTGCTTCTCGTAGGCCACCCCCTTGTCCACCAGCCGGCCGGCCAGGTCCACCATCTCCTGGACATGCTCGGAGGGCCGGGGGTAGCGGCTGGCTCGCAGCACGCCCAGGGCATCGATGTCGGCCAGGAAGGAGCCGACGTAGCCGGCGGTGAACTCCTCCAGGGGCAGGCCGGCCTGCTCGGCGCCCTGGATGGTGTTGTCGTCGAGGTCCGTGAAGTTCATGAGGAACAGGACCTCGAAGCCCCGGGCCTGAAGGGCGCGGTGGATCAGATCGCTGACCACGAAGCGGCGGCAATGGGCCAGATGGGCGTGCTCGTGGGCCGTAGGCCCGCAGGCGTAGAAGGTTGCCCGGCCTTCCTGCTGGGGCCGGAACACCTCCTTGCGCTTGGTGAGCGAGTTGAAGAAGCGCAACCCCTGGCTCTTGGGCTCCTCGGCCTTCTGGACGGTGAAAAGGGCGGTGGACAGGTAGCGCTCGCCGCCATCCGGCAAGAGCACCACCAGGATCCCCTCGTCCATCTGGCCCGCCCGGGCCAGGGCCGCGCACATCGCCGCGCCGGAGCTCATCCCCACCAGGATCCCTTCCTTGCGGGCCAGGAGCCGGGCCATCCGGAAGGCCTCCTCGTCCGGGATGTTCATGATCTGGAAGGGCAGGCTCTTGTCGAAGATGCCAGGCTTGTAGGACTCCTTCATGTTCTTCAGGCCCTGGATCTTGTGACCCAGGAAGGGCTCGACCGCCGTGACCCGCACCTCCGGGTGCTGGTCCCGGAAAAAGCGACAAAGCCCCATGGCGGTGCCGGTGGTGCCCAGGGTGGCCACCACGTCGGTGACCCGGCCGCCGGTCTCCTCCCAGATCTCCGGGCCGGTAGTCCGGTAGTGGACCTGCCAGTTGGCCTCGTTGTTGAACTGGTCGGTGAGAAAATAGGTGGCCGGATGCTCCCGGGCCAGAAGATAGGCCTCCTCGATGGCGCCGTCGGTGCCCTTCTTGGCCGGGGTGAGCAGGATCTCGGCGCCGTAGGCCTGCATGATCTTGCGCCGCTCGATGCTGGCGGACTCGGGCATGACCAGAAGGCAGCGGTAGCCCTTGACCGCACAGACCATGGCCAGGCCGATGCCGGTGTTGCCGCTGGTGGCCTCCAGAACAATCTTGTCCGGCGACAGCTCGCCGGCCGCCTCGGCAGCCTGGATCATGGCGAGGGCGATACGGTCCTTCACCGAGCCGCCGGGGTTGAAGGACTCCACCTTGGCGTAGATCTTGACCTTCTTGTGGGGGTTGAGGCGGCGGATGGCCACCAGGGGCGTGCCACCGACCTTGTCGAGAATTGTTTCCACAGGCATGGGCAGGATCCACCAAGAGGGGGCGAAAGACAGCCCCGGAATGACGCGCCAGGGGCGGAGAATCGGGCACGCACCGCCCGACGGAAGAGGGCTTCAACAGTACCAAAAAGGCTCTGGGCGGTCAATCGCCAACTCCGCCGGCTGGCCGGGCCATTTCTTTGACAGCCGGAAAGGCGCCGTGCTAATATGCGGCGCCCGGCGGGGCGGCCCAGGCCAGGCCCGCGGGCCGCGGCGGGCGAGCCGATCACTTCCCTTTCTTGTCCAAGGAGGAGCCAGCATGGATACCAGCCGCTCGCAGGCCCTGTTTGCCAGGGCGCAGGAACTGATCCCCGGAGGCGTCAACAGCCCGGTGCGGGCCTGCCGGTCCGTGGGCGGCGAGCCGCTGTTCATCAGGAAGGCCGCCGGCTGCCGGCTCTGGGATGTGGACGGTAACGAGTTTGTCGATTTCGTCGGCTCCTGGGGGCCCATGATCCTCGGCCATGCCCATCCGGCCGTGGCGGCCGCCGTGCAGGCCGCCATGGCGGACGGCACCTCCTTCGGCGCCCCCTGCCCCCTGGAGGTGGAGCTGGCGGAGATGATCGTCGCCGCCGTGCCCTCCATGGAGCAGGTGCGCTGTGTCAGCTCCGGCACCGAGGCGACCATGAGCGCCATCCGCCTGGCCCGGGGCTACACCGGCCGGCCCATGGTGGTGAAGTTCGACGGCTGCTACCACGGCCATGCCGACTCCTTTCTGGTCAAGGCCGGCTCGGGCATCATCACCCTGGGCATTCCCGGCAGCCCCGGGGTGCCGGAAGACATTGTCCGCAACACCCTGTCCATCCCGTACAACAACGTGGCCGTCCTGGAAGAGACCTTGCGGGCCAAGGCCAGCGAGATCGCCTGCGTCATCGTCGAGCCGGTGGCTGGCAACATGGGGGTGGTGCCGCCCGCCCCTGCCTTCCTTGCGGCCCTCCGGAGCCTGACCCGGGAACTGGGCATCGTCCTCATCTTTGACGAGGTGATCACCGGCTTCCGGCTGGCCCTGGGCGGGGCTCAACAATACTATGGCATCCTGCCGGACCTCACCTGCCTGGGCAAGATCATCGGCGGTGGCCTGCCGGTGGGCGCCTACGGCGGCCGGCGGGAGATCATGGCCATGGTGGCGCCCACCGGCCCGGTCTACCAGGCCGGCACCCTGTCCGGCAACCCCCTGGCCATGGCCGCCGGCATCGCCACCCTCAAGGAGCTGGCCAAGCCCGGCGTCTACGAGCTCCTGGAAGAGCGCGCCGCCGCCTTTGCCGGCGAGCTGGCCCGCCTGGCCGATCGCCACGGCCTGGCCACCTGCCTCAACCGGGTGGGATCCATGATGACCGGGTTCTTCTCCGCCAGCCCGGTCACCGACTTCGAGTCGGCACTCACCGCCGACACCGCCCGCTACGCCGCCTTCTACCGGGAGATGCGCCAGGAAGGTGTCTACCTCGCCCCTTCCCAGTTCGAAGCCGCCTTCATCGGCTGCGCCCACACCCCGGACGACCTGGACTTTGCCCTGCAAAAAACTGAACGGGCATTCAAGAGGTTGCAGCTCTAGGGAAAAAAGCCGTTGACTTTGCGGCCCCGGCATGCTACCCATGGAGCGGTTTTGCGCCTCTGTCGGGAGTCATCGCCAGCCGGCCGAGTGAGGCGCCGTTCAGCCGATGGGAAAAGCCAACGACCGTCGCCAGATGATGAGGCTGTTGGCCGAGTATGGCACCATCGGCATGACGGTGGCCTTCTCCATCTTCATCGGGGTTGGCATCGGCTACTGGCTGGACTACCAGGTGTTCGAGGGCCGCACCGCGCCCTGGCTGACCTTCATCTTCCTGGGCTTCGGCATCGGCGCCGGATTCCGCAACCTCTTTCGGCTGGCCCGCCGCAAGGATCTGTGAGCAGGACATGTCCCCGACACCTGCAGCCAACGACAGCCCCCTGTCCGTACGGGGCGTCCTCATCCTGACCTGGGTCCTCCTGGCCGGGCTTACCCTGGGCGGCTGGCTCGTCGGGTCGACCTTGGTCGGGCTGAGCATCCTGGTCGGGGGCCTGGTGGCCAACCTGAGCTTCCTTCTCCTCAAGCGGGATCTGGAGCGGATTCTGGCTGGCCCCCTGGGAGCCGCCAAGCTGGCCTATTTCGTGCGCTACTACGCCCGGCTGGCAGCCATCGCCATTCTGCTCTTCGTCCTCATCCGCCAGGGGGCCGTGCATGTCTACGGGCTCCTGGTCGGGCTGTCCACCGTCGTTCTGGCCATCACGGCCGCCAGCCTGCAGGCAGCACGCCGCGTCTATCTCAACACCAGGGAGGCTTAGTCAGGCATTATGGAACATCCAATTCTCATCGTGTCCCTTGCCCTCGAGACGCTGCACCTGCCGGTGCACGGCGGCGAAGGCCTCCTGCCCAAGCTGGTCTCGCCCCACATGACCTACACCTGGCTGGTGATGGGCTTCCTGATCCTGATCACCAGGATGACCATCGGCAAGACCGAGCTGATCCCAGGCCGGGGCCAGAACTTCTGGGAGGCGGTGATCGGCGGCATGGAAGGCTTCATGGCCGACAACATGGGCAAGGAGGGCGCCGCCAAGATGTTCCCCATGCTGGCCACCTTTGCCCTGTACATCCTGACCGCCAACATGATCGGCCTTATGCCCGGCATGTTCTCGCCCACCGCCAACCTCAACATCACCCTGGGCTGCACCCTCATCGTCTTCACCACCACCCACATCCTGGGGGTGATGTACCACGGCCCCAACTACATCAAGCATTTCCTGGGGCCGGTGCCCTGGCTCATCCCCTTGATGTTCCCCATCGAGGTGATCAGCCATCTGGCCCGGATCCTGTCGCTCTCCATCCGGTTGTTCGGCAACATCATGGCCAAGGAGACCCTCCTGGGCATCCTGTTCATGCTGGCCGGCGCCTACTTCGCGCCGCTGCCCATCCTGGTCCTGGGCGTCTTCGTCTCCGTTGTCCAGACCCTGGTTTTCGTGCTCCTGTCGATCCTGTACTTCTCGGCGTCCATGGAGCACGCGCACTGATTCTGGCATCTCAACCGTGTTCGGGCTTTTGGGAAGAAGGCCGAGCGCACATCTCACAGAAGAAGGAGGAACGGTACCATGAAGAGGATGAGTGTTTCGACGGTCCTGACAACGGTGATGGTCCTGGGCTTCGCCAGCCTGGCGATGGCCTCCGAGGCGGCCGGTGGTGGTGGCAGCTCGCTTCTGGCCCCCCTGTCCTGTATCGCCGCCGCTCTGTCGGTGGGCGTCGCGGCCCTGGGCTGCGGCATCGGTATGGGTACCGGTATCGGCGGCGCGTGCTCCGGCATCGCCCGCAACCCGGAGGCCTCCGGCAAGATCACCGTCACCATGATCATCGGTCTGGCCCTCATCGAGTCCTTGACCATTTACGGTCTGGTCATCTCCCTGATCCTGCTCTTCGCCAACCCCCTCATGGGGTAAGCGCCGGCAGCGCCAGCAGTCGCCGAAGGGCGGCCACCCGCGGGTGGCCGCCCTTTTTCTTTCCCGCCAGGCTCCCCTGGCTCTGCCGGGAAGCGCCGGGCGGGGGGCCATCGGCCGGGACCCGCCGCCCTTTCCCGGCAGCAATCGGCAGGATGGGGCCGAGGGTAGGCTTGGCAGCCCAACCGCGCCGGAATGTTTCTTGACAGAGCCTGACCGGCCGAGTAGTTTTTCCCCTTCGCAGAACCGTCCGCACCAGGACCCTACCCTGATGAAGCACCTCTTTGGCCCGGTCCTCTCCCGGCGCCTGGGCCGTTCCCTGGGCATTGACCTCCTTCCGGCCAAGATCTGCACATTCAACTGTGTCTACTGCGAGGTCCGCACCCCGTCCCGCCGCACCTGCCAGCGCCAGGAATACGTGCCTACCGGGGAGATCCTGGAGGAGCTGGCCGCCTTCCTGGCCAAGGAGCGGGGACAGCCCGCCTGTGAGGTCTTCACCGTCACCGCCTCCGGCGAGCCCACCCTGCACACTGGCATTGGCCAGGTGATCGCCTTTTTGAAGGCGCAGGCGCCAGACCGGCCGGTGGCCGTGCTCACCAACGGTACCCTGCTCGGCAACGCCG
Organism: Thermodesulfobacteriota bacterium; assembly: GCA_040755095.1. NCBI lineage: Bacteria > Pseudomonadati > Thermodesulfobacteriota > Thermodesulfobacteriota bacterium. The sequence goes on along the minus strand of JBFMBH010000010.1, from coordinate 1,000 downwards.
AGGTGCGGGCCGACCTGGCGGCCGCAGACATTGTCGTCCCTTCCCTGGATGCCTGTCGCGAGGAGTCGTTCCTGCGGGTGAACCGGCCGGCGCCGGGGATTCGATTGGCCGAGCTGATCGCCGGACTCGTGGCCTTTCGTAGGGGCTACCGGGGCCAATGCTGGCTGGAGATCCTCTTCGTGGCCGGCATCAACGACGCACCGGCGGACATCGCCTGCCTCAAGGAGGCGGTTGCCGCCATCCGGCCGCATCGCATCCAGGTGAACACCGTTGCCCGGCCGCCCTTGGAGCCGTTCGCCCGGCCGGTGCCGCCGGACCGCTTGGCCGCCTTGGCCCAGGAGCTGGGTGAGCATACGGAAGTGATCGCTGGCAGAGCCGCCGAGCGCGGCCCTGCCCTGGGACCGGTCGCCGAGGCCGAGATTCTGGCCCTGGTCCAACGGCGGCCGGAGACCGCCCCGGCGATTGCCCGCGCCCTGGGCCTTTCCGACCCCGAAACCCTTGCGGCCCTGGATCGGCTCCACGAAGCCGGTCAGGTGACCGCCATGGCCCACCAGGGCCGAACCTATTTTGTGCCGGCCGGCCGACCCAGGAAGGCGTCGACTCCCGGCAGACAAGGATGAATCCATGCCCGAGAACGATCGAGAGCAGGACGACCAGAAGACCCCCGCGACGCTGGCAACGAGCCCCGACCCGGAGGAGGCCGGGCCCGAAGCCGGAAACGAGGCCGGAAACGAGGCAGAAATCTCCCCAGCCAAGCGAGGCCGATCCCGCCGCCGGGGCGGCCGCTCCCGGCGGCGGAGCAAGAAGAAGGCCGCTGTCGCCGAGGTGACGGCGGAGGGATTGGCGGCCGAGCTGGCCGAAGTCATCGAGGCGGCACAGGAAGAGACGGAAGCCCCGCTCGCCGCCAGCCCGGAGCCTGCCGCGCCTGCGGCGGGGGAGGAGAAGCCGGCCGGCAAGGCCCGCCGCTCCAGGCGCAGCCGTTCAGCGGCAAAACGGGCCA